>NZ_MCTY01000159.1:15236-15973 GCF_002873635.1 Shewanella sp. 10N.286.52.B9 | reverse complement strand
ACATACACTGATTTAAGCTGTATTCAATTTAGCTCTATATTAGGCAATGTAAAAATGATTTTAAAATCAACCTTTACAAGTTTACCCAAAAATAAAAAGAGTAATTATATGAGCCCAGAAGAAATAGAACTCTATAAGGATGCTGTCAAAATTGGATTCCCTGCATTTGCCGGGTTAATTGCAGGATTTATACCTTACTTGTTGGAAAGGAGTAAGGTAAAACAGGAAGAAAAGAGCAATAATCAAAATTTTAGAAGAGCCAAAATAAATGAGTTAATAGATTGCTTTTCTAGTTTTTCAGGGAAATTATACGGGTACACTTCACACCTTCTATCGATAGGTATGTACCCTGAAAAAAGCCAAGTTGAAACTCTGAAAACCTCTGGATTTGATATGCTTTCTCAAGAGTCGAATCTTTCTAAAGCTAAAGCAATAGCTGGTTTACTAGGTAACTCTGAAATTGTAAATAAAGTGAATGAGTTTGACACACAAGCAACTGAAACAATTAATACACTAAATAATAGTAAGGCACTGAAAGAGCAAAAACTGGAATCAATAAGGCTATTGAGAATTAAGGAAACTGAGTTCATTTTAGTTTTAAAAAATCTTTTGTGATTAAAAAGTCACAAGATTTAGCAGGGATAGAATTCATGGGATTCCGTCAGGCTCAGAGTAAGCTCAACCCCAAAAACCAATTAAACCTGCGGGCTCAATTCACTCCGTTGGAAGTTGCTGAG
>NZ_MCTY01000159.1:0-15212 GCF_002873635.1 Shewanella sp. 10N.286.52.B9 | reverse complement strand
CGAAAGCGTCAGCTATTTTCGAATAAGACCGAAGGTGACAACTTCGCCGGAGCGGCATGGGATGGTTCTTAGAAAGAGTAAGAGGGGGATTGCTGTTGTTTCCCCTCTTGGTCGGGTGTGGGTGGATAACCCACGACTTTGACTTTAGCAACCGACAGGTTGTAATCAATTCAATCAAAAATTCAGCCACTAAAAAAGGAAAAATAAACATTGGAGTCACTGATAAATTAAACTAGATAATCCCCATTGAAAGTGTCTGAATGCGTTAAGCTAATTTACATGATGTAGACAAGCCATTGCATTAATCATAAATCGCTTGCCGATATGTTGAATCAAAGCCAACTAATAATTTTTCGACATAAAGTAGATTAATCTCATTTGGCTTGAAATTTTTCCCCGCCGATATTTTGTCTCTGTACTTAATAAGAGCTTCTTTATCTCGCATCAAAAATGCGATATTCGCATTCACAAAGTCATTCCACATTAAAGGAAAATCATCCAAATCTTCCTCAATATCGATGACAGAGTTTGCATAAACAATTGCAGCTTCATATTCACCATTAAAGGCTTTCATTTGCGCTAAATGCCATCTTAAAGAGCTTCTTTGAGATTGATTTGCAATGATATATAACTCTAAAAGTTCAGCAGCTTCTTTAAAGCAAAACATCCTCTCAAGTGGGCGAAAGCCGTTATTCTCAGTTTGATCGAACTCTTCATATGTAAAAGCTAACTCATTTTGAATTTTGCTTTTTAGCAAAATTTCACATTCATCAGCAAGTAAATCACTAGAGGTAATCAGCACTAACATGATAATTAATCTTTTAAGCATAAGTTTGAACCATATCCTTTGCTTCATAAACTTAACAATCTGATAAGACTATAGAATATTCACATTAGAGTAAACTAATTAGAAAATCTCCAATTTCACCTGCGGATTCAATATTCTCCGTTGGAAGTTGCTGAGGGCGTTGAAGAAAATAGCGTGAGCCAGACATGGATGTCTGGCTAGCTTTCGTTTGGCCATGGATGGCCTATCGAAAGCGTCAGCTATTTTCAAATAAGACCGAAGGTGACAACTTCGCCGGAGCGGCATGGGATGGTTCTTAGAAAGAGTAAGAGGGGGATTGCTGTTGTTTCCCCTCTTGGTCGGGTGTGAGTGGAAAACCCACGACTTTGACTTTAGCAACCGACAGGTTGTAATCAAACCAAACCAATCAAAACTCATCCACTAAAAAGGAATACCAATGTATTTCCCAATTCAGCCAATGTGGGTGGATAGCCCACGACTTTAGCAACCGTCAGGTTGTAATCCAATAAAAGTAAACTTAATTAAAAAAGCAGTTAGCCCTGCTGATAGGTTAGCCATAAACAACAATGGCAACATTACTGTTGCCATTCATCATTCACTACAATGCTGATGATTAATCTCAGCAGTTATAAAGTACTAATATTAATCATCACGGGTTAGCACTTCTAATAATTCAATTTCAAAGAATAGATCAGAATTAGGCGGGATTTTATCGCCAATTTTGCGCTCGCCATAACCAAGGTGAGCAGGGACTGACAGTTTACGTGTTCCGCCGACCTTCATTGGGTTGTCGCCAATAATACCTTGATACCAACCTTGGATAACCCGTTTAGCGGTGATCACCACTTGAAATGCTTCTGAGCTATCAAATACGCTGCCATCGGCTAATTTACCGGTATATTTACAGGTGATTAATGCACCTTTTTCTGCGGCTTTGCCTTCACCAACCGTGATGTCGGTAATATTAAGTTCTGCAAGGGAGGTCATACGAATGCCTTTTCTATAAAATAATGTCGCTATGATAACAGCAAATTGACTCAATTCAGATGCTAAAAATAACTCATAGTCAGTATTTTGCAGCGTTTTTCATCGCTAAATGCTGTTGTAAACATGCTTAGATACTGCCAAACGTTTTTAGCCTATCTTCATTGTCGCTGGGGTAATGACCGCCATTGTTAAATAAGTGGGATCAAGAAAAATGGTTCTTAGAAAAGTAAGAGGCGGATTGCTGTTGTTTCCCCTCTTCGTCGGGTGTGGGTGGATAACCCACGACGTTGACTTTAGCAACCGACAGCTTGTAATCCTGCCACTAACTCTCAATCACCAATCACCAATCACCAATCACCAATCACCAATCACCAATCACCAATCACCAGCTATCAAGTTACATCCAATCAAACAAACCATCAAACAAACCATCAAACCATCAAAAATCAGCCACAAAAAAGGGAATACCTTGGTATTCCCTACTTCACTAACTCACTAGCTAAAGCTTTGATTACAACTTTAACCAAAACGATGGCAACAAATCTCAACTTAGCCATTCAATCGGCAGATTGAAAACCTAGAAGTGATATCTCACCCCAGCAATGGCTTCTAATTTCACTTTAACATCATCAAGTATATACAAGGTCGGTTGTGCTTCAGCAAAAAAGGTAAAACGCTCCACTTTAGCGTGAGCACCAAACACCGCTCTAGCACCTAACTGAATATCATCTTTATGTGAGTCAGCAATTTTACCCCCAAGGCCCCAATAAAAATTTGGGTTATCTTGGAAATTAAAGGTTCTATCCATAGTAAAAGATAACTCGTCAAATCCAACACCAATCTTGTAATCATCAATTTTGACATTGATACCTGAATCACTACCCACCATTAAACCCACTTGTGGCGCGGCGTTAACTGATGAACTGCTAAAAAGACTGAATAAAGCGATGAGGGTTAAAGCCAGTGTTACGGATCTCATGTGATACCTTGCTAGATGCTAAATGGGGCAACATCCTAGCGAGTTAGCACAAGGGAGTAAATTAATTTGTGCTAACTCAATGACAAAAAATGCTGCTTTTACAATGGGTTTACTAACAGGCTTATAACTCTTTCGCTGCATTATTATTAGCGGCATCAACTGATTTATTTACCGATAAACCTTGAAACTTTTCAGTCAAATTAATCAACTGCCCCGTCAATAAACTCATGCTGTAACCCAGCATAGCGCCAATTAACAATGGCGGTAATATTGCAGCAATATCGCCTCCCATGGCAAAAGTGACACAACAGCCAATAAATGCCCCAGGAATGAATGCCAGCTTTTGATAGCTTGCCTGTAAACACATTGCTGAGGTTGCGATAGCTGTAAAGAGGTAACCAAATGTCGGTGACACAAACAAGCTACTGCCAGCAATAATTAACCAGCCCCAAAATACACCTGATAAATTAGTGCTCATGGCCATGAACATACCTTTTATGCCTGATTCAGCCTGAGCAAAAAAAGTACTACAACTTAAAAAGCCAATCCAAGTAACTAACTGAAATACATCGGCCACACCAGCCCATAATCCCGCCAAAAGCCCTGCTGAAATGGCTATCTGCCAACGATGTTTCATAGTTTTCCCCTTGCACATAGTTTATAAAATAAAATGAAGAGTTCTTTAAAAAATACAATTGCGCATAATGTACGCTATTTGCAGCCTGAGTAAAAGTGATCACACGCGTGTTTTAATTAATTGCCCACCTGCCGCAACGACAGCGTTAGCACTATATTCAATATTAGTGATTCAAAATAAACTATTAACCACAATGAAAATTAGGAACGGTTAACGGCTTCGTACAAAAAAACAACAAATAATCAAAATATTGCAGTCTGCAACTGCTACAAGAAAGTGATAACCATCAAACTTTAGTAACAAATTACCCTCTAATTTGTAGATATTTGTATCTTCATGCTTCAGCCGACATTTATCACCACTGGAGTCCATTAGTCTGGTTATATTAGACATAATGATATCAATGAGGGCTTTAATGAAATCCACTCTCTCAACCACAAGGTTAGACCTTGCAACCAATAGCCTCGACTGGGTTATGGGTCAAACGATTAAACGCTCTTTAAGCTTGAAAAATGCGGTTGAAGTTGATGTTGACGCCAAAGACTATATCCCTGAAAAACCCATCGAAACCCTCTATATTCACATTCCTTTTTGCCATACTTTATGCCGTTTTTGCTCATTCCATAAAATCAAATTTGTTGAAGGCATTGCCAGAGAGTATTTCAAAGCCCTGAGAAAAGAAATTAGAGAAGTTATTGCCAAAGGCTATACCTTTAACCGGGTTTATATTGGCGGTGGTACTACGACCATTTTAGAAGATGAGTTGATTAAAACCATCGAGATGATTAAATCGATCACCACGGTACGCGAGGTCTCTTGCGAAAGCGATCCAATCTACTTTAAAGAAGGCAATCCACATTTACTTAAAGGCTTAGTGGATAGAATGTCCATTGGGGTGCAAAGCTTTGACGATAAGATTTTAAAAGCCAGTGGCCGTTTTGAAAAGTTTGGCTCGGGATTACAGCAAGCTGAATACGTTAGCCGCGCCATTGAGGTCATCCCCACTGTAAACCTCGATATGATGTATGGCTTTAAGGTGCAAACGCCTGAGTCAATTGCTTGGGATCTTGAGCAAACGATTCGCTTAAGCCCTGATCAAATTACTACTTATCCACTGACTATCGGCATTGGTAAAAACCGTAAAAAAGCAGGTAGCCTTGCAGGTGAGCCTAATGAGCTTTGGCCGCAATTTCTAGCTGTTAAACAAGCGTTAGGTGACAAGTACATAATGGAGTTCCCATGGACATTTAGCCGTAATTTTGGCCAACCAGTTGAAAACAAATATGTGCTCGACGGTGAAGATTGCTTTGGGGTTGGCTCTGGTGCCTTTGGCCGCTTTGGCGAGCAATTCAACATTTCCAGCTTTGATATCCCAACCTATATTGAGCGTATCAATGCCGGCCATAGTGGTACCTGTTATACCAAACCTCTTGAGCAAAAAGCGCTAATACAACATCACTTAATGATGATGATGGGTCATGGTGTATTAGATAATCAACAATTTAAAGCCCATACCGGTAAAACATTGTGGCAGGCATTTCCCTTAGAAATGAGTTATTTGCATGCAGCTGGGGCAATAAAAAAACAAGGCAGTAACTACCGCACTACCACTGAAGGGCAATTTATTGCGCTGAAAATGTTCTCCGGTTTCTTAGCGGGAATGGACTATCTGCGCGAGCAAGCAAGGGAGTTGCCGTTATCACAACAACAAGACCGCGAATTAACTGAATCAGTACTTACGTGCACTAACTAAATGCTATAACTAGGGCGATAAACGTGGTTTTGAGTTAAACTTTAGCAGCCATTGCCACAATACTGAATCGATGTAGCATTCACAGGGATGTGAGTGCTAGTTTCAAATCAATCACTCAAATCAATCACTCAAATCAGCTTTAATTCAAAACTAGCTCAATACAACCCATTGACTATATTACCTATTAGCATAATAGAAGCACATCAATCTCACTTTTCAATAGCCATCCACATTCAATAACGACACCTGACGCTATAATTGCCGCTGTGAAGTTAACAAACCGCCGATAAATAATTACTGAGTTTTTGCTCAAAGTTAGTTATGGTTAAACACCTGTTTAATTCTTGAACATCAATTCTGTCACTATGCGAGTAAGCACAGAAATATCATAAGAAAGGATCCTATTATGCCGATTTATCAAGCCCCCCTTAGAGATTATCAATTCATATTATCTGAATTACTTAATATTTATCAGCAACCTAACTTATCAGGTTTTGATGAAATCGACCCTGAGCTTGCTGATGCTATTTTGCAAGGCGTGGCCGATTTCACTACCGAGATTATGTTGCCGCTTAATGCTTCAGGTGATCTTGAAGGTTGTCAGCTTGTGGATGGCAAAGTGATTACCCCAAAAGGATTTAAACAGGCGTATAAACAATACGTTGATGATGGTTGGGCCACATTAACCTGTGATCCTGAATATGGCGGTCAAGGCTTACCCGAAGTTATTGGCACCTTTGCCACCGAAATGAAAACCGCCACCAATATGGCCTTTGCCATGTACCCAGGGTTAACCCATGGTGCTTACTCAGCTATCCACGTTCATGGTAGTGATGCACTGAAACAAAAATACCTTGCCAAGCTCGTCAGTGGTGAGTGGACTGGCACCATGAACTTAACTGAGTCTCATGCTGGCACTGATTTAGCTTTACTGCGCACTAAGGCAACCCCAGCTGCAGATGGCCAATTTGCCATTAGCGGTGAAAAAATATTTATCTCATCTGGTGATCATGATTTAGCGGAAAATATCATTCACTTGGTATTAGCTAAATTACCTGACGCTCCAGAAGGCGTTAAAGGGATCTCATTGTTTGCGGTACCTAAGTTTATGGTTAACGATGACGGCAGTTTGGGTGAAGCTAATAGTTTATCTGCCACCGGTCTTGAACATAAAATGGGTATTCATGGTAACTCCACCTGTGTGATGCATTTTGATAATGCTCTAGGTGAATTAGTCGGCGCACCTCATCAAGGTTTAAAGGCAATGTTCACCATGATGAATCAAGCCCGCTTAGGCGTCGGCATTCAGGGTTTAGGCGTGTCTGATATCGCTTATCAAAACGCATTGGAATATGCTAAAGGTCGCATTCAAGGCCGCGCGTTATCTGGTGCTAAACAACCAGAGCAAGCCGCTGACTCTATTTTAGTTCATGGCGATGTGCGCAGAATGCTGTTGTCGCAAAAAGCATTTAATGAAGGCACCCGCGCCTTAATGGGCCAGCAAGCGCTTTGGCTAGACTCTGCTGAGCGCCATACTGATCCCGCACAAGCAAAACAAGCTTCAATGCTGGCAGCGCTATTTACCCCAATAGTAAAAGGCTTTGTCACCGACCAAGGCTTTAAAGCCTGTGTTGATGCGCAGCAAGTTTATGGCGGCCACGGATATATTAACGAATGGGGCATGGAACAATTTGTCCGCGATATTCGCATTGCGATGATTTATGAAGGCACCAATGGCGTACAAGCATTGGATTTAGTTGGCCGTAAATTACTCTCAGATAAAGGCGCTGCACTGACATTGTGGTCAGGGATGGTTAAACAACTCATCCAAGAAAACAGCGCCAATGCAAACATGCAGCCTTACATTGCCGGCTTAATGGATGCGGCAGGCGATTTAGAAAAAGCCACTGGCTTTATCGTCAAAACTGCCAGCACTAATCCAGATATTATTGGCGCAGCTTCTATGGCCTACATGCAGTTATTTGGCATCACCACGCTGGCGTGGATGTGGACCCGTATTGCCGCCACCTCGTTTGCAGCTATTGAAGCTGGTACTGAAGAAACGGAGTTCTATAAAGGCAAACTTAAAACCGCTCAGTTTTATATGAGCTACTGGGGCAGTCAGACTCGAAGCTTACGTAAGCAAATTGAAGCAAGTAGCGAACATATTGCCAGCTTTGATGACGCGGATTTTTAATCGCTGATAACGATACATTCAAACTACGCCCTAATAATATCTGAGTTACTGGGGTAGCTAGGCTCGAAGTTTACCTAAGCAAATTGAAGCGAGTAGCGCATATTGCTAATTTTGATGAGGCGGATTTTTTAACGCTGCTTTGTAAGTAACTACCAAAAACAAGTCCAAACAAAAACAGCGCCTATAAATCAATATAGGCGCTGTTTTATTTAAGAGTAACTCGTTAACTGCAACGAACTAGTCCCAAAGAAATTCTCTAAAATGCTTACGGCATACCGACTCGTAACTTTCGTTACCGCCAATGGCAACTTGCTCACCATCACGCATAGGCTTACCGTTGCCATCCAGTCTTAACACCATGTTGGCTTTACGGCCGCAATGGCAAATAGTTTTAAGTTCTACCAATTTATCAGCCCAGGCTAATAAGTATTGGCTTCCGGTAAACAATTCACCTTGAAAGTCGGTTTTTAAACCATAGCACAGCACTGGAATATCAAAATTATCAACCACATGGGTTAACTGCTTAACTTGCTCTTTACTTAAAAATTGCGACTCATCAATTAATATGCAGTGCAGCTTTTGTTCAGCAAGTTGCTTTTCAATAAAATAAGCAAGGTTATCACCATCACTAAAAACATGGGCTTCGGTTTCAATACCAATACGAGAAGCCACTTTGCCAATACCATAACGATCATCAATTGACGCTGTCATGACTAAGGTATTCATTCCACGTTCACGGTAGTTGTACGATGATTGCAGTAGCGAAGTTGATTTACCTGCATTCATTGCAGAATAGTAGAAGTAGAGTTGCGCCAAAACGGTGTGTCCTTATGGTTATTTACCGTGGCAGTTTATCATTTTTTCAGCAGCGAAATAAGCGTTAGAATAGATAAACTCATGTCGGTATCACAAAAAATCATCTCTGTGCAGCTGCGCTTTTGAGCTAATCACCTCTCGCAGCAGTAATTACATGTTAAATCCAGTTAACATGTCACATTTATTAAACAGTTAACGTTAAAAAAGCCATCATAGTTCACGCTTTTTGTATTACTTCAGATACGATTAAGAAACAATTGATAGATTGTTTGAACAATAAAATATAATAGGAAGTCTAAACACTATGCATAAAACACTTGTTGCTGCAGCTATTGCTGCCACAATCGTCGTAGGTGGATGCTCAATCTCAAATACTGATACAACCCAAGCTGAAAACGTCACTATGATACAAGCAGATAATCCTTTTTTTGCTCCAAGCAGCTTGCAATATCAAACCCCTAATTTTGCTGACATAAAAAATGAGCACTTCTTACCTGCGCTTGAGCAAGGTATCAATGAGCATTACCAGCAAATCTTGGTTATTGCTAACAATCCAGCGCCTGCAACCTTTGAAAATACCATTGTTGCCATGGAAAAAAGCGGTGAACTATTAGGCCGTACATCGAAGGTTTTTTATAATTTAACCGGTTCAACAAGTAACCCTGAGCTACGTAAAATACAGGGCATTATGGCGCCTAAAATGGCAGCCCACTCTGACAACATTAATTTAAATGCTGCACTTTTTAGCCGCATTGAACAGATTTATAACAGCCGTGAAGGCTTAGAAATTAGCCCTGAAGCAAAACGCTTAATTGAAGTTTATCATCAACGTTTTGTTCTAGCGGGCGCTAAACTAACAGAAGCGCAAAAACAGCAAATTCGTGTATTGAATGAAGAGCAGTCAACCTTGACTAACGAATTCTCACAGCGACTAATGCGCTTAAGTAAAGAAATCGCCGTAGTCGTTGAGGATGAGTCAGAGCTTGCGGGTTTATCAGCAACCGCCATTAAATCAGCAGCCATTGATGCCAGTGCAGCAGGCCATGAAGGTAAATACTTACTTAGCATTACCAACACCACTCGTCAGCCTGTATTAGCCCAACTAGACAACCGTCAGTTACGTCAACAAGTATGGCAAGCATCTGCTAACCGCGGTTTAACGGGTGACAATGAAACCGCTTCTTTAGTGGCTCGTTTAGCGCAACTACGTGCCGAAAAAGCCCAATTACTGGGTTATGACAGTTGGGCAGATTACCGCTTAGCGCCACAAATGGCCAAAACCCCAGATGCGGTTTATAAGATGTTTGGCTCAATGGTGCCTGCTGTAGTTGAAAACACCCAAAAAGAAGCCGCAGACATACAAGCAATGATCACCAAAATGGGCGGCGACTTTACCCTTGAACCATGGGATTGGGCTTATTATGCCGAGCGTGTACGTAAAGAAAAATTTGATTTAGATGAGGCATCAATTAAGCCTTATTTTGAATTTAATCGTGTACTGGAAGATGGCGTGTTTTTCACTCTTAAAGAATTGTATGGCGTGACCTTAACACCAAGACCTGATCTGCCTGTTTATCACCCTGATGTAAAAGCGTATGAAATGTTTGATGAAGATGGCAGCAGTATGGCTATCTTTTATGCTGATTACTTTTCTCGTGAAGGTAAACGTGGCGGCGCTTGGATGAACTCGTTTGTGGGTCAGTCTGAGTTATTAAACAACAAGCCTGTGGTAGTTAATGTGATGAACATTAAGAAAGCCCCTGAAGGTCAGCCAACATTTGTGAGCTACAGTGAAGTCACCACCATGTTCCATGAAATGGGCCATGGTACCCACGGTATGTTCTCAAAAGTTACTTACCCATCACTTGCGGGTACCTCAGTATCACGTGACTTTGTAGAGTTCCCATCGACATTTGAAGAAGACTGGGCAGCGCACCCTAAAGTGCTGGCTAACTATGCTAAGCACTATGAAACAGGCGAAGTCATTCCTGAGGCACTACTAGAAAAATTACTTGAGTCTCGCAGCTTTAATCAAGGGTTTGACACCTTAGAGTATATGGCGGCAGCACTAGTTGATTTAGAGTGGCATTCACTTGCTGCTGATGTGCCATTACAAGATGTGGCGAGCTTTGAAGCAAGCGCCCTGAAAAAACACGGTGTTGACATTAAAGCGGTACCACCTCGTTACCGCTCAAGCTATTTTGCTCACGCTTTCCCGGGCGGCTACTCTGCAAGTTATTACGCTTACATGTGGAGTGAAATCCTTGCAGCTGATGCCTTTGCTTACGTACAAACTCAAGGCGGTCTAAACCGTGAAATTGGGATGAAGTATCGCAAAACCATTCGTGAAGTGGGTAACTCAGTACCACCAATGGATGCGTATAAAGCCTTCAGAGGTCAAGAGCCGACGACTGATGCATTACTTGAGCGTCGTGGTTTAAACTAACGCTATTAGAACCTTGTGGCTTAACATCATTTAAGTTTGGTTAAAGCTAATTTTATTTAGCACTTAAACTTAAATCCTAAAAATGCCGCTCATTTGAGCGGCATTTTTTTATCTCAATTTTCACCTAGATCCGAGTACGCTGATTAGCAGTACCTGTTAATCCCTATAATTGCTAACCCTTGCACTCACCATTGGCAGAAACAGTCATTCACTCACAGTGCTAATCGCTGCTTCTCTTCGCTAACAATAACTGCTGCATAAACAAAACATGTGAGCTTAAACCTTTGAGGTTCACTCTAGTGATTCGACTTAGATATTTAGCTTATATATACCACTTTATTATGCAGCCTTGATTTTAAAACATAAAAAATACCGCTCATCTGAGCGGCATTTTCATACAAGTTAGCTATATCTAAAGTTCGCGATAAGCTTAAATCAAACCGAGTTAGCTTACGCTATTTAGTGATCAACTTCAGTCCAATAACGCTTAATACAAATAGCACACTACAGGTGACCAAGCCCATGGCCACTGACGCGGTAAAACCTAATACACCGTAGCCAATAATACTAATGACCGCCACGATTAACGCATAAGGTAATTGCGTCATTACGTGATCGATATGGTGACAACTCGCCCCCGTTGACGACAAGATAGTGGTATCTGAAATCGGTGAACAATGATCGCCAAATACTGCACCAGATAACACGGCTGCAAGCATAGGTAACATCATAGTGCTATCACTGCCCATCGCCATATCAGCTGCAATTGGCAACATGATACCGAAGGTACCCCAGCTGGTGCCGGTTGCAAATGCGGTTAGGCCTGCTAATAAAAATAATACTGCAGGTAGCATCGCAAATGGAATATTGCCTGTGGCTAAACTGGCCATGTATTTACCGGTTTCAAGGTTGCCAATAACCGTTGAAATCGTCCAAGCAAATAACAAAATATAAATGGCAGGTAGCATTGATTTAGCGCCAAGTTTGATGCCAGTGAACACCATAGGCAGAGCAATTTTTTGCTTCACAGTTAATACTAAGGTGACCGCTAACCCCACCAGTGAACCGTAAAATAGTGACGAGCTCACTTCAGTATTTTCAAATGCTCCTAAAATGCTAAAAGGTAAATCATTAGCTGATAATGCATCAGCGCCTGACGCCACCATGAAATAGAAGGTTGCCGCAACTAACACTAATATAGGTAAGAATAAGCCAATGATTTTACCGGTTTCCGCTTCTGGTAAATCGGCTGTGGCTCCTGGTGGTAAGCCTTTAGATTCGTCGAACAACTCACCCTTTTGGGCATTTTGTTCATGCTTACGCATTGGGCCAATATCTAAACCAAATAACGCCACACACACCAATAATAATAATGCAAAAATGGCATAAAAGTTCATTGGGATCATTTGCAGGAACACACTTAAATGCCCTGTATCAGCAAAGCCATGAGCCGTTAAAATCCCGCCGATCAGGGCGATAATGTACGCCCCCCAGCTTGAAACAGGCGAGATAACACAAATTGGTGCCGCTGTTGAATCCAATAAGTAGGCTAATTTAGCCCGTGAAATGTGGTAACGGTCGGTGATTGGACGTGCAATAGATCCCACCACAATACTGTTAAAGTAGTCATCAATAAACACTACAACACCAAGGAAGATAGTCATCAACTTGGCATCACGTTTATTGCGAATACGTTGATGAGCCCAATCAGCAAAGGCGCGAGCTGAACCACTTACCGTGATTAATGCCGTGATCATGCCCAAAATCACCAAGAAACCTAAAATTTGTAGGTTCCATGAATTGAGCGCGCCATCATCCCAAACTAGACCCGTGACGGTAGTCAGTAAATTTGAGGCTGCAGCGCTAACTGAAAAATCACCGAGTAAAAACACCCCGGTGATAATACCTAAGCCCAATGAAAGTAAGACTCGGCGAGTTAATACTGCGAGCAAAATAGCCACTACTGGTGGCAAAAGCGAGAGAGCCGAATCGGCGTAACTTGTTATCATCATTTCTTATAATTTCTTCGTTGAGTACGAATGGAGAATAACTGATAAGGCAAGTTTACGTTGAATACGTAAACGAAATTCTTTTCAGTAGCACTCCACAGTAATATCAATATCGTTGTCGATATATATTCTTCTACCCTTTCGGATAGAAATTACCATGACAGTGCAGTCCCTTTCGGTAACTGCCCCAATAAATGGTTTTGATAGAATCCATTTACTTCGGCACTAAATCCTTTCCGAATAAGTTATTGGCATCACCCAACTCACCCGTACTGATACTTAATGCACCTCTACTTATGCTAACAACAGAAAGGCTCTGTATATCAACACCCCATCATACAAACATAAGCAGTAGCATCATTGCCAGATAAAACTTGATTATCTTGTGATATATAACATCACAACTAAAACCGCGCACATTGACGCAGCACCAGTGTAACCTTTTATTAGCAAGGGTTCATATTTAACGCAGTGGTAATTTTTGCTCACTGATAGAACAGCACCGCAAATAACAACGCATTAGTATAAATTGGCAGCAACTATCTACGGAACATTAAAAAAGGCTTTTACCTCTCGGTAAAAGCCTTTTAGTGCCGTTTTTTATTAGTGGATATTAACTCACTAAAAAACTAGCGTAGCCATAATCCTATTATAAAGAGCATTATTTAGGACTCTTATTTAGGGCTCTAATTAAGGGCTCTAATTAAGGACTATAGCAAATTAGTTAGCTCAGGGATCGCTTCAAACAAATCAGCTTCCAGACCATAATCTGCAACCTGGAAAATCGGCGCTTCAGGATCTTTGTTGATTGCCACAATGACTTTAGAGTCTTTCATACCAGCAAGATGCTGAATAGCCCCTGAGATACCTACAGCAATATACAAATCAGGTGCGACAATTTTACCAGTTTGACCTACTTGTAAATCATTCGGTACAAAGCCAGCATCAACAGCTGCGCGCGAAGCACCAACAGCAGCAGTTAATTTATCAGCAAGCGCTTCTAAAATAGCAAAGTTCTCACCACTGCCCATACCGCGGCCGCCGGAAACAATCACCCCAGCACTGCCAAGCTCTGGACGCTCTGATTCAGTTAATGTTTGCGAAACAAATTCTGCCGCTGCTGTGGCAACAAAATCAACCATAACCGCTTCTGCACTGCCGTCATTGGTTGCGGCATCAAAAGCACTGGTTCGTACTGTTAGCACTTTAACCGCATCTAAACTTTGCACTGTCGCTAATGCCGAACCGGCATAAACAGGACGCACGAAGGTATCTGGGCTTACAACTTCAATCACTTCAGAAATTTGCGCCACATCTAATAACGCCGCGACTCGTGGCAGGGTATCTTTACCGACACTGCTAGCCGCAGAAATAATATGTTCGTAATCACCTGCAAGGTTAACCACTAACTGTGAAAGGTTTTCTGCTAGTTGCGCTTGATACACAGCATTATCAGCAACTAATACCTTGCTTACGCCTGTTAATGCTTGCGCTGCGGTAACTGCTGCAGCGCAATCACTACCAGCAACTAACACATGCACATCACCACCAATGGCAACCGCTGCGCTTACTGCTTTAGCGGTATCTAATTTTAAGCTTGCGTTATCATGTTCAGCTAATACTAAAATAGTCATAATTAGATCACCTTCGCTTCATTTTTTAACTTTTCAACTAATTCAGCCACTGAATTCACCATGATGCCAGCTTTACGCTCAGCTGGAGGGGTGACTTTTATAATGGTTTGATGTGCTTTTAAGCTTACGCCTAAATCATCAATTGAAAGTGTCTCTAATGGCTTACGCTTAGCTTTCATAATATTAGGTAATGATGCGTAACGAGGTTCATTTAAACGTAAATCAACCGTAACCACCGCTGGTAATGGCATTTTTATTGTTTGTAAGCCGCCGTCAATCTCACGGGTTACTTCTGCACTGTCTGCCGTTAATGTTAGCTCTGATGCAAACGTTGCTTGAGGCATATTCGTTAATGCAGCTAGCATTTGACCGGTTTGGTTATTGTCGCCATCAATAGATTGCTTACCAAATATCACTAATTCTGCTTGTTCTTTTTCTTGAACCGCTTTTAAAATTTTAGCAATCGATAACGGCACTAACTCGTCATCAGTCAGGACATGAATAGCACGGTCGGCACCAAGCGCCATCGAGGTACGTAATTGTTCTTGAGCATTTTTAGCTCCAATAGTGACCACAACAATTTCCGTAACACTTCCTGCTTCTTTCAATCTTACAGCTTCTTCAACTGCAATTTCACAGAATGGGTTTAACGCCATTTTCAAATTAGCAGTATCAACATTTGTGTTGTCAGCGTTTACTCTGACCTTCACATTTGCATCGACTACGCGCTTTACAGGCACCAATACTTTCATGGGATTTCCTTTTACACCTTCAATGTATGTGGACGGCACATTGGTTTTAACCAATGTAATATGGCTCAACTTTACGGCCTGTTAACGTTAACGTCAACCTAAGTCAAACACTTGTTTATATTTTTTTTGGCTCAATGTGCGTTTAAAAGAACTGACATCTGCACAATTTATATTAAATAAGGTACCTAAAAGGT
>NZ_MCTY01000158.1:0-25953 GCF_002873635.1 Shewanella sp. 10N.286.52.B9 | reverse complement strand
ACAGAATCTGTTACACCCTCGCTTTATATACTTTCTAATAGCGATGGAACTGTTGCTGTTACGCGAGTAACCTATTAAGGATGGGGATATTGGCTTCAGGGAAATCAAAACTAGTTAGATTGGTTTTATTAACCCATTCAATTTTTTGGCCTTCAACACCACTGGCAGTGCCTGTAAAGTCTTTCACTAGGTGGATCTGAAGAAGCACTTGCTTATCTGGGTAATCATGTGAAATGACCATAAAAGGCTCAGTTGTATTAACTGTTAGGTTTACTTCTTCTTTTAGCTCTCTAATTAATGCTTGTGAGACCGTTTCATTTACTTCGACCTTACCACCTGGGAATTCCCACTTATCACCTTGGTGCAGGTGTGCGTGCCTCTTAGCTAATAAAACTTGTTGTTGGTCATTGATGATTATGCCGACGGCAACATTGACTCTTTTCATTAGAATGCTCGCTTGAGTGGAGGAGGTGATTAGTGTTTAAAGAAGTCGCCTTCGTCAAAACCTTCAGAATCTAACATTTCATGGTCAAACTCTGGCTTAACGGGAATAGCATGTTTTTCGCTGGCCCAATCGCCGAGGTCGATTAATTTACAACGTTCACT
Organism: Shewanella sp. 10N.286.52.B9; assembly: GCF_002873635.1. Classification (NCBI taxonomy): domain Bacteria; kingdom Pseudomonadati; phylum Pseudomonadota; class Gammaproteobacteria; order Alteromonadales; family Shewanellaceae; genus Shewanella; species Shewanella sp. 10N.286.52.B9. Next base: position 25,347 of record NZ_MCTY01000158.1, on the reverse strand, counting down.
GCAAAATGGTTTGAATTTAGATTCTTGACTCCACTCTACTTGAGTCTGGCAGATTGGGCATTTAACTGAAATAGACATAAGATTCCTCGCTGTAAAATTCTTGGTGATATTAAAGAATTTAGTTGCAAGTAGCCAGTTTGAATTTTACTTTTTTGTCAGTATGTTTTTGGTTGTCAAAATTGACAAAATGAATGGCATAGCGATTTTTGTGACCACTAATTGTGGGGTAACAACCTTCTTTGCTTTTGATTTTTACTCGAACAAGTGTCAGAGGGTGTGGACTGTTTCCTTGCAAGAAACCTTGTTCAGCTTCAGCGCTTCTAAATTCTGCAGTACTTCTTGTTAAATCGAGGAGTATTTTAATGGGTTCTAAAATTGGCAGGTAATGGGCTATCCATGCTTTTAAATCTTGCTGTCTTTCATCCCATGGTTTTGATAACCAGAAATGCAGTTGCGGTAAGTCGAAATTACAACAAGCACCTGGCATACCAAATCGTTGTTTTAGTGCGGTAATAAATCTGTCTTGCTTTAAATGGCAACCTATTCTTTCGTTGGTTTGTAGCGGTGCTTTTGCTTGAATCAGCTGATCAATAATACGTTGGATTTGAATTTTATTAACATGAGGTAAAGCATGCCACTTTTCTAACAAGATAAGTTGTTTGTCGATATCTTTTAAGATGTCAGAACGATAGTCACAGCGATCTGTAAGTTCTGATAATGAAAACAATGGATAAAAACAATGATGCTGATGATCTGATTTTGTGTGTAGCTCGAGCTGTTCAGCTAAATACTCAAGGCGTAAGTAGCTTCTAGTTTTTTCGTTTAATGGTTGCTCATAAATCAGGTCATCATTCATTATTATTATCTTGAGATGCTTTATCTAAATATTGCTGATGTAATAACTGAACAGTGTGACGAAGTGCTTCAGGTGTCTGGGTATTATCAATGATAGCGTCAGCTTTTTGTAATCTTTGCTCTCTATCTAGCTGACTATTAATTATTTGTTCAACTTGGGTTGAATCAACACCATCTCGCTTAGCTGTTCTTGCTATTTGTTGGTGTGGTGGAATATCCACCACTAAAGTTGTATTGACTAACCTATCTAACCCATTCTCAAATAGCAAGGGTACAACCATAATTACATATATTGATTTAGCATCTGCTACTGCCTGAAGCATTTGCTGGCGTATCATGGGATGTAACAGATTATTGAGCCATAATCTCTGTTCGGGCTGATTGAATACCTTTTCACGCAGCGCAGGGCGATTAAGTTCGCCAGTGTCGAGTAATACACTGGCGCCAAAATGCTGCTGTATTTGTTGTAAGCCTGCTGAGCCTTTGGCGACCACTTGCCGGGCAATGATATCGGCATCAACGAGTTCGATGCCTAAATCTGCAAATAAGTTTGCCACGGTGGTTTTACCTGAGCCAATACCACCTGTTAGGCCAACAATGAAGTTACTCATAAATTTCTCACACACAGGAGTTAATAACTGGTTATAGAGTGCTTAGATACCAGTTTATGATGTCTTGTCCCCAGATTAACGCTACCCAGCCAGCAATGGCAATATAAGGTCCAAATGGAATTGGTTTGTCTTTGGCTAACTTTTTAAAAATGATTAGGGTGATACCCACAATAGCACCGACTAATGATGATAGTAAGATGATAAGGGGTAAATACTGCCAGCCAAGCCAAGCGCCAAATACGGCTAATAATTTGAAGTCACCATATCCCATGCCTTCTTTGCCTGTTGCCAGCTTAAATAACCAAAAAACTGACCACAAACTTAAATAGCCTGCCGCAGCGCCAATAATTGCATCGGTAGGGCTGGTAAATACGCCATTGAGGTTAATGATTAAGCCTAACCACAAAATAGGTAGTGTGAGTTGATCTGGCAGCAGCATTTCATCTAAGTCGATACCAGTAAGGGCAACTAGCACAAAGGTTAATATGGAGGCGAATAAAAACTGCCATGTTGGGCCAAAATGCCAAGCTAAGGTGGCAATGAGGGCTCCGGTAATAAATTCAACGATGGGATAGCGGGGGCTAATTGCCGTGTTACAACTGGCGCACTTGCCTTTAAGTAGCAACCAACCTAAAACCGGCAAATTATGCCAAGCCTTAATGTTGTCGTTACATTTGGGGCAGGCAGAATTTGGCACCACTAAATTGTATTTTTTAGGGAAGTGGTCAATGGGCTTAGTGAATCTTTTTTCACCTATCTCTTTTACTATGTCAGGGTGATATTCAGATAAGTAATAATTACATTCAGTTTGCCATTCACGCTTCATCATTACTGGAAAACGATGAATGACAACATTTAAAAAGCTGCCAATAGTGGCAGCAAAAATAAAGCTAATAAGCATGAAGAGCCAAGGATATTGGCTCATGCTCGCGGTAAAGGTATCGATAAATTCGGTCATTTTATTCTTATGTTAATTTTACATTTTTACATGGTGGTATTAACCAACAACATTACCCATCTCAAAAATTGGCAAGTACATACCGACAATTAAACCACCGACGACAGTACCAATAACCACCATCATAATCGGCTCAATCAGGCTTGATAAACCATCAACGGCATCATCAACTTGCATTTCATAGATGTTGGATACTTTATTGAGCATGTCATCTAGGCCGCCAGACTCTTCACCGATCATCACCATTTGAATCAGCATGTCAGGGAATAAACCTGTGGTGCGCATAGCTACATTCATTTGCATGCCCGCCATCACTTCTTGACGTACTTTTAACAAGGCTTTTTTATAAACTGCATTACCAGATGCTCCTGCAGCAGACTCTAAACCATCAATAAGTGGAACACCGGCAGCAAAGGTGGTCGCTAATGTACGTGCAAAACGTGACATTGCTGCTTTATGCAAAATATCACCAATGGCAGGAATTTTTAGTAAGGCTTCATCAACACGGTCGCGAAATGCTTGGGAGTTTCGATGTGTTCGTCTAAACAAAAATATTCCAACAATAATAGCAATGGCAAATATATACCAAGAGCCTTGTAGCCAACGTGAAATATTAATAATTAATTGTGTAAATGCAGGTAGTTCAGCACCAAAACCGTTAAATATGTCTTCAAATTGCGGCACTACAAATAACAGTAATAAAGCTGTTACCGCTATAGCAACTATGACTACAGCAGCAGGGTAAAACATGGCTTTCTTAATTTTTGATTTTAATTGCTCAGCCTTTTCACGGTAGGTAGCAATCCGGTCAAATACCGCGTCCAGTGAACCTGAATGCTCACCCGCTGCGACTAAATCCACATAAAGGTCATCAAAATACTGTCTGTGAGGTCTTAAGGCATCAGATAAAGGAATACCTGATTGAACATCAGTGACAATGGTGCCGAGTAACTCACGTACCTTGGCTTTTTCATGGCCACGACCGAGCAGCTCAATGGTGGTTACTAGTGGCACACCGGCTGCTAGCATGGTCGATATTTGACGGGTGATCATGGCAATATCCATTGCAGTGATCTTTTTCTCAGACTTAAATAAAGAGGCTGACTTTTTTCTGACCCCTTTGGGGGTGACGCCTTGGGCTTTTAAAACACTGCGAATTTCAGCAATACTACTGCCACGTAATTCACCTGAAGTACGTTGACCATCACGATTGACACCTTTCCATTCAAAAGTGAACACCTTAGGTTGGTGCTTGATATCTTTTTTGCTCTTTTGCTTTCTTCTTAGGGTTGCAGTTGCCATCAAGCAAATCCTTTTTGTTTTTATTTGACAATTCTGTTGTTAAGCAATTTTTTATAAAACTGCTTGGTTGCTTTAGTTAAAACTGGTAACACGATTCACTTCGGCAATGCTAGTAATGCCTTGGGTGACTTTAAGTAAGCCAGAGAGTCTTAAATCACGCATACCATTGGCCTTGGCCTGTTTGGCTATTTGCAGTGAGTTACCGCCTTCCATAATGGTTCTGGCAATCTCATCGGTCATTTTCATCACTTCATATATACCCACACGGCCTTTATAACCGCCAGAGCAATGCTCACAGCCGACAGGTTTATAAACCGTAAAGTTAGAACTTATATTTTCGTCAGTAAAGCCTAGGCGTTTTAATTCTGCCTCGGGCACATCTTCAGGTGCTTTGCATTCAGGGCATAGGCGTCTGGCAAGGCGCTGAGCAATAATCAGGTTCACCGAACTGGCAATGTTGTAACCGGGAACGCCCATATTTATTAGGCGAGTTAAGGTTTCGGCAGCTGAGTTAGTATGCAAGGTGGATAACACCAAGTGACCAGTTTGGGCAGCTTTAATGGCAATTTCGGCGGTTTCTAAATCACGGATTTCACCCACCATGACCACATCAGGATCTTGACGTAAAAATGATCGTAAGGCGGAAGCAAAAGTTAAGCCGGCTTTTAAATTAATATGGACTTGGTTAACGCCCTCTAAGTTAATCTCTACCGGATCTTCAGCGGTGGAGATATTACGTTCTTCAGTATTGAGGATATTAAGGCCAGTATATAGGGATACGGTTTTACCAGAACCCGTTGGGCCTGTTACTAATATCATTCCCTGAGGTTTGGCGAGCATTTGCTCATAAAGCTCACGTTGGTCATCGTCATAACCGAGCTTTTCAATGCCTAATTGCGCTGAAGATGAGTCCAAAATACGCATTACAATTTTTTCGCCCCAAATAGTGGGCAGGGTGCTGACACGAAAATCGATTGATTTGGTGCGTGACAGTTTCATTTTAATGCGGCCATCTTGGGGTACGCGGCGCTCGGCAATATCAAGCTTTGACATCACCTTTAAGCGAGCGGATAGCCTGTTAGAAAGATTAACCGGTGGTTCAGATACTTCGTGCAAAATACCGTCGATGCGAAAACGAATGCGATAGCGCTTTTCATAGGGTTCGAAATGCAAATCAGAGGCGCCTTTTCGAATGGCATCGGTAAGGATTTTATTGATGTAAATAACAATCGGCGCATCATCACTGCTTTCTGTTTCTTTTTCTTGGTGCTGTTTATCGGTATCGGTTATTTCGATGTCTGCAAGCGCCTGTTCATCCATGCCGTCTAGGCTTAAGCCAGATATATCATCTTCGAGGATTTTTTCTAAGGCTTTCTGTAATTTATCGTCTTCAACGATAATGGCTTCGGCGTGTAAACCTAAACTAAACTGAAAGTCCTCGAGGGCGGCGATATTGGTGGGATCTGAGGTGGCGATATATAAACGGTTACCGCGTTTAAATAACGGCAGGCAGCGGTGACTGGCTATTAATTTTTTATTAAGTAACTCTTCGGGAATATTGGCTAAATCAAACTCGGCTAAATCTAAGAGTGGTGAGCCATATTCTTCATAGCACAGCTCGGCAATTTCTCGGGCTGATAATAGTTTATCTTTTATTATGCTGGTGACTAGAGGTTGCTTTAGTTTACGTGAATCAGTTACTACGGAAGCCATTTGCGCTTCAGTTAGGAGGTTTTTACGTATGAATAAAGTTGAAAGACCAAGATTAATCGCAGTTGAAGACATAAGTTTACTCATAATTGGGGATTAACAAAAACCAGCAGCAATACATGATGATGAATTTGACAAATTCCAAATTAGTGTACTTGAAGTCGGTGTAGGTGTCAGCATAAACAATGCTATTTATATGTACCAACTTGGGCAGAGTTTAAACGTTTATATTTTTAGAAGCATAGATTTAAATATCATTAATTGAACATTCAATTTACTCACCTTTAAGCTAATAGCACGATAAAAAAATCTATTATTTGTGCCTATTCTTAATCATTGACTCGGTCAATAATGCTTCAGGACAACGAAGCTTTATTGACCGATCTACGATCTAAAATTTTTATACTATTTAACTTTACAAATTTCTGCAGTCACACAGTTACCGCCCCAAGTCCAAGTAACGCCTAGAGTATTAGCATCAATTACTGGTGTTAATGTGAGGACATTTGAAGTTGCACCTAATGAAGCTTCCCCTGTAATTGTTAAAACACCAACTAATACTGCAGCTGTGCTTATATTAGCGTCTTTTTGTAACTCTATTGCAGTTGGGATACCTGAAGTTCCAAGCGCTAAGTTAGCTACAGCAGTAATCTCACCAGTTTGAACTGCCACTTCAACAGAAGTTTTATATGACATAGCTGCATTTACTAAGCCGCTAGATCTTGCTGTACGAGTGTAATCTTGATAAGCAGGCAATGCGATTGCTGCAAGAATACCGATAATCGCGACTACGATCATTAATTCAATAAGAGTAAAACCCTTAGCGTTTTTGATTTGGTTAATGCTTTTCATTTTTTATCTCTCTCTTATGATGCTTTAGTGTTGCGTCGGGTTTGTTGTCATCCTTGAATCTCATAACAGTTAACGGCCCTTAATTGTTATGAGTGGTGTCCTAGTCACCACAACCTGTCGGCATTAATTTACTAGTGTTGTTTACATTACAGTCTACTGGGCAGAACTTAGGGTTTAACTAGCTTGGCCCAATTGACTGTGATAACTGTTAAAAACTACAAAGGGTTTTAAATGAATGATTTCATCAAGAACAATCAAGTCGTTCTTGTAAAACGGATCAGTAAAACCAATATGTCCAACTAAATACCTCGAAAGCAGAATAGGCTAGTCATTAACAAATTGCTATCTAATCTGTAACTAGGGTCAACAAAGTGCTGTAAGGTCAGTTTGTTAACAAAATGTTTGATTTATCATTGTTCTTTTAAAAATCATTTTTCGCTCACTCAATGTTACATTTGTAACATGTTGAAAAGCTGATTATTAAAAGTTAAATCTGATACTTCATTCATCCAAGCTAAACGTTAGTATAAAGTTGCTGGAAATGGAATAGCTTGTGGCGAGTTTTTTAACTAAAAAGATAAAAAGGTTGTTTTAAGCTGCTGTTTGTAATGATTTTGCAGCACATTATTGACACTTTTAGTCGGTTATTTAGTCAATTTGACTTTGGTTGTTGTTTGTCAAAAAAATGACACCATAGAAAATGTAAGGTTATAGCGCTTGATTTATGTAGGTATTTAAGCCCTGGTGGTAAGGTTATTTGAGCTTTTAAGGGAGGTTATTTAAGCCCTTAGGGGGAGATAGTTGTCAAAGGTTAAAGGACAAATGGTTAAAAGGTCAAAGGTGGGCACCAGTTTAATCTTTGTGGCTATTGATTCAAGCTACAGGGCTTATAGTAAGGCTACAATTGTTGTAAGGCTGCCATTGCGCTGTCTATTTAGTCAGCCTTATTTAGCTAAGCTTTTAGTGCGAGCAAAAAAACCAGCTATAAATAGCTGGTTTTGATTGTTATTAGCGATTACTGACTTATCTTGCTATTTAACTGGGCTAATGATTTATCAAGCTCAGCTTAACATTAGTTTTTAAAGCGTAAGGATAAATCCAAGGCTTTAACATGCTTAGTGAGTGCGCCAACTGAGATGTAGTCAACACCGGTTCTGGCAAAGTCTGCAATGGTGTCGATGGTGACATTACCGGATACTTCCAGCTTTGCGCCTTTACCTTGATCTAAATAGCTGGAATTAAGCGCTACTGCTTCTACCATCATGGTGACATCAAAATTATCGAGCATGATGATGTCAGAACCTGCTTCTAACGCTTGGGTTAGCTCGGCGATTGATTCTACTTCCACTTCAACTGGTTTGTCAGCGGCTACTTGTCGGGCTGTTTTTATTGCAAGTTCGATATTGCCGCAAGCCATAATGTGGTTTTCTTTAATTAAGAAGGCATCAAACAAACCAATACGATGGTTTTTACCGCCACCACAAGCTACGGCATATTTTTGCGCGGTGCGCAGGCCGGGAATGGTTTTGCGGGTATCGAGCAGTTTAGTGTGGGTATCAGCTAACTTGTTAACATAAAGCTTAGTGAGACTGGCAACACCAGATAGGGTTTGGATGAAGTTCATCGCGGTGCGTTCACCGGTTAAGATGGCTCTTGCTGGGCCTGATAATTCACATAACACCTGGTTGGGAACCAATAAGTCGCCATCATCCACATGCCAATGCAAGGCTACATCACCGCCGAGCTGATTAAATACTTGTTCTGCCCATGCTTTTCCGCAAAAAACGCCTTCTTCACGGGTGATTAACACCGCTTCAGCATGTTTATCAGCTGGAATAAGTTGCGCGGTAATATCGGCATTAAGCATATCTTGCGGGGTTTGGGCTGGCGTATGGCCTAGGTCTTCATCAAGTGCAGCTTTAACGGCATGACGGATGTCATTTTCAATCATGTGAATGTCCTTGAAATTACAACTAAATTGAGTTGCTTGGGCCAACTCAATGTTTAAAAAATGAGAAACAATATGCCTATTACTTTATCACAGTTGTTAATTTAAAATATAGCAGTCAAACTGTTACTGTGTTGGCTGCTAGGGCAATATTATTTTAAGGTTTTACAGCGACGAGCCTTGGTGCTTTTTTATCTTTTATCTTTTATCGCAGGTATTTGTTGCTTGCTTTTTGGGCACTGATAATGGTGACTTACTGATGGTTCGTTGAAATGCAAACTGCAGCCACGCTGGCATGGTTAATTCATTACTTGAGATTTTATTATTAATTATGGATACACAATTGAAATCAGGCTGGCATCAAGGTGCACGGCTATGCCCATCACCGCATTTTAACCCGCGCCCTAATAATGAGGTTAGCGGCTTAGTTATTCATAATATTAGTTTGCCTGCAGGTTGTTATGGCTTGCCGCACATTGATGGTTTATTTCAGGGCTGTTTAGCGGTGGATGCAGATCCAAGTTTTGCTGATATTGCCGGGCTTGAAGTGTCGGCACACTTTTTAATTCGCCGCGATGGTGAGTTAGTGCAGTATGTTAGCTGTGATGACCGAGCGTGGCATGCTGGGGTTTCGTGTTTTAATGGCCGAGAAGGTTGTAATGATTTTACCATTGGCATTGAAATGGAAGGCACAGATAGCGACCCTTATACCGATGCGCAATATCGCGAATTAGTGCAATTAACCTTGGTGTTGTTTGCGCAATATCCTATGCTTAATCAAGCAAATATCGTCGGACATTGTGATATAGCTCCTGGACGCAAAACCGATCCAGGTGATAGTTTTGATTGGCAAAGATATTTAACTGCATTATCGGCTAAGTCATGATGTTAGTGTTACTTTAACCCAATATTTTTTAGATTGTTTGCAGAGGTCCCATGGCACTATTTTCATTGTTAATTGCAATTATGGTTGAGCGCTTAAAGCTGTTACCCGCACATTGGCAATTTGATGATTTACTTTCTAAATACCAGCAATTATTTTGGAAAGATAAAGCATTAGATTCTGCTGGCTGGGTTGCCTTTGTGGTGCTACTGCCAGCAATGACACTGTTTTTGGTGCTGCTGTTACTAGATGGTGTTTTTTTCGATGTGATCACCTTATTGATCTGGATGCTGGTTTCGATTGTGTGCTTTAGCCACCAAAGTTTACGGGCGGCATTTAAAAAATATATGCTGGCGGCTTGTCGCGGCGATGTTCAAGCCTGTTATCACCATGCAGAAAAGCTCGATTGCAGTGAATGTTTAGATGCGGTTGATGAAAAAGACTTAGGTCAGCAGATTGGTAAAACCGTGGCTTGGGTTAATTATCGCTATTATGGCGCGGTGGCATTATATCTGATTTGTTTTGGCCCTGTTGGCGCAGTGCTTTATTGTTCGGTGCGTTTTTATCAGCAATACAATCAGCAGCAGCAATTGGATATGCCATTTATTGATCAATTATTATTTTTATTCGATTGGTTACCGAGCCGAGTATTTAGCTTTGGGTTTGTATTAAGTGGTCACTTTGCTGCAGGTATTTCACAGTGGCGGAAGCAGGTTTTTAACCCTAATAATAGCGCCAAAAATATTGTTACCTATACCGCTTTAGCCGCTGAAGTGATGCCTGAGCAAAGCGATGCCCCTGTTTGCGCACAGCCCACATTGGCACTGCTTGCATTGAGCAAAAGAAACTTTATTTTACTGGTTACGGTATTATCGGTGCTGACTATATTTGGTTTGGTTAGCTAATAAGTTTTAATTGCGGTGATGGGCGGCCTGAGCCGCCGAAATAATGATCATAAGTTAAAACAGTGTTTTTATAAATTGTGCTGTGTAAAACGGATTTTTATAGCTACAATCTAAGCTTAAAATGAGTTTGTTATAGCGATAATAAGGCAATCAATGCTTTAGTGCGATAACACCGAGATGGTCAAACCTCTTAGACGTTTTTTTTCGTTATGCTCTTGCTCAAAGTGCGTAGCGATGTTTGAAACCTTCAATTAACACCCATTCAACGCTCGTCTAACTAGACATCAATTGTTTGATTTGATAAAGTGCGCTATATCATATAAATTGGTAAGACCAATTGACAACGGAGCCGAGCCCCAAATGGCTTATAGCAAAATAACTCAGCCTAAAATTTCAGATGTGATCATGGAGCAATTAGAGCGCATGATCCTCGAAGGAAGTTTACAGCCTGGGCAAAAATTACCGCCTGAGCGCGAGCTTGCTTTGCAATTTGAAGTGTCACGCCCTTCATTACGTGAAGCGATTCAAAAGTTAGAAGCCAAAGGCTTACTAATGCGCCGCCAAGGTGGCGGAACCTACGTTAAAGAACAACTTTGGCAAAGTCTTGCCGATCCTATCGTTGAATTAATGCATAACGACTCAGAAAGTCAGTACGACTTACTGGAGTTTCGTCATGCCACTGAAGGCATGATGGCTTATTTTGCTGCGCTGCGTGGTAATGATGCCGATATGCAAAGCATTAAACGTTCAATTAACGAAGTTGAAGCGGCTGTTGATGTAGAAGCGCAGGCTGATGCCATTGTGCGTTTTTACCGTGCGGTAGCCGAAGCGTCACACAATGTGGCGATGTTACACCTTGTACTCAGTTTAACCCCTGTGCTGCACAAAAACGTGGCACAAAATTTAGAGCTTTTAAGCCGTCGCGAAGAAGCATCTACCATGGCGAATGAACATAGGCGAGCACTGCTTGCTGCCATTATTCGTCGTGATCCTGAAGCGGCACGTGAAGCCTCGAACGAACATTTAAGTTATATCGAGGAAGTCATGTTGTCAGTGAGGGAAGAAGACAGTCGGTTACAGCGTAGCTTGCGCCGCTTAAAAAGTGGTGTTTGATACCGATTTATAATCAAACGCATTATAAATTTACCGAAACACATTAATTATCTGTATCTAGAGAAAGGACAGCGACATGTCTGAAGGTATTCTACAAGACTTAGATCCATTAGAAACTCAAGAATGGGTAGATTCACTGCAAGCCGTATTAGAGCAAGAAGGCCCTGAACGTGCACATTATCTACTTGAACAATTAATCGATAAAGCGCGCCGCAATGGTACACATTTACCATATAAAGCGACCACTGCTTATTTGAATACGATTCCATCTGGTCAAGAGCCACATATGCCTGGTAATCAGGAAATGGAACGCCGCATTCGTGCTATCGTTCGTTGGAATGCACTTGCAATGGTATTACGTGGTTCTAAGAAAGATTTAGAGCTAGGTGGTCACATTTCAAGTTTTGCTTCTAGTGCGACTATTTATGATGTGTGTTTTAACCACTTCTTCCGCGCTCCAAATGAAAAAGACGGCGGCGATTTAGTTTATTATCAAGGGCATATTGCACCGGGTATTTATTCTCGCTCTTTCCTTGAAGGCCGCATCACTGAAGACCAAATGAACAATTTCCGTCAAGAAGTTGATGGTAAAGGTTTGTCTTCATACCCGCATCCCAAGTTAATGCCTGATTACTGGCAGTTCCCGACAGTATCTATGGGCTTAGGTCCTATTCAAGCGATTTATCAAGCACGTTTCCTTAAGTATTTGACTGACCGTGGTATTAAAGATTGCTCTGAGCAAACGGTTTACTGTTTCTTAGGTGATGGTGAGTGTGATGAGCCTGAAACATTAGGTGCTATCGGTCTTGCTGCCCGTGAAGAATTAGATAATTTATGTTTTATTGTTAACTGTAACCTACAGCGTCTTGATGGCCCTGTTCGTGGTAACGGTAAAATTATTCAAGAACTTGAAGGCGAGTTCCGCGGCGCAGGATGGGAAGCAGTTAAAGTGATTTGGGGTCGCTACTGGGATCCATTACTTGCCCGTGATACTAGCGGCAAGTTATTACAGTTAATGGAAGAAACCGTAGATGGTGAGTACCAGAACTGTAAAGCTAAAGGTGGCGCGTACACTCGTGAGCATTTCTTTGGCAAATACCCTGAAACCGCTGAAATGGTGGCTAACATGTCAGATGATGACATTTGGCGTTTAAACCGTGGTGGCCATGATCCAGTTAAGATTTATGCTGCGCTGCAACATGCTAAAAACACCAAAGGCCGTCCTACAGTAATCCTTGCTAAAACAGTTAAAGGTTACGGAATGGGCGATGCGGGCGAAGGTAAAAATATTGCCCACAACGTGAAGAAAATGGGCATTGAATCGCTTAAATACTTCCGTGATCGTTTTAATATCCCGATTAGCGATGATCAGTTAGAAGATATTCCTTACTATCATCCTGGTGCTGATTCTGAAGAAGTTAAATACTTAAAAGAGCGCCGTGCTGCCCTTCATGGTGCTATGCCAAAGCGTCTTGAAAAGTTCTCTAAAGATATTGAAGTGCCGCCATTAAAGATCTTTGATTCAGTACTTAAAGGCTCAAATGGTCGTGAAATCTCAAGCACTATGTCATTTGTGCGTATTTTAACGGCATTGCTTAAAGACAAGAAAATCGGCAAGCAAATCGTACCGATCATTCCTGATGAAGCGCGTACCTTTGGTATGGAAGGTTTATTCCGTCAAGTGGGTATTTACGCTCATGAAGGGCAAAAATACGAGCCACAAGATTCTGATCAAGTTGCTTACTACCGTGAAGATAAAACCGGTCAAGTATTGCAAGAAGGGATTAACGAGTTAGGTGCAATGTCATCTTGGGTTGCTGCGGCAACCAGTTACTCAGTTAACGATACCCCAATGATCCCGTTCTACATCTACTACTCAATGTTTGGTTTCCAACGTATTGGTGACATGGCATGGGCTGCTGGTGATATGCGTGCTCGCGGCTTTATGGTCGGTGGTACTTCAGGTCGCACAACCCTAAACGGTGAAGGCTTGCAGCATCAAGATGGTCATAGCCATGTATTAGCTAACACGATTCCTAACTGTATTTCTTATGACCCGACTTATGGTTATGAAATCGCAGTGATTGTACAAGACGGTATTCGCCGCATGTATGGCGAGCAAGAAGACGTGTTCTACTACTTGACTACCATGAACGAAAACTATGAGCAGCTTGCGATGCCAGAAGGCAGCGAAGAAGGTATCGTTAAAGGTATTTATAAGCTTGAAACTCTTAAAGGTTCAGGTAAAGGCTCTGTACAGTTAATGGGTAGCGGCACGATTTTAGAGCAAGTACGCAAAGCGGCTGTGGCATTATCGAAAGACTTCGGTATTACTGCTGACGTTTACAGCGTGACTAGCTTCAATGAGCTAACCCGTGATGGTCAGGCTGCAGAGCGTTACAACATGCTGCACCCAACTGAAACGCCTAAAGTGCCTTATATTTCTGAAGTGTTATCAAGTGATGCGCCAGCTATTGTAGCAACGGATTACATGAAGATTTATGGTGAGCAATTACGTGCTTACATTCCAACTGATTATAAAGTACTAGGTACTGACGGCTTTGGCCGCAGTGATAGCCGTGAAAACTTACGTCACCATTTTGAAGTTGACGCTAAGTTCATTGTCATCGCGTCATTAAAAGCCCTTGTTGACCGTAAAGAGTTACCTGTAGAAGTGCTAACGAAAGCTATCACTGAATACGGTATCGACGTTGATAAGATCAATCCACAGTTCGCATAGGGAGAAACAAAATGGCTGAATTAAAAGAAGTTTTGGTTCCTAACCTTGATACTGATGCTGTGCAGGTTATTGAGATCTGTGCTGAGATTGGTGAAGTGCTTGAAAAAGAAGCATCAATCATCACAGTTGAAACGGATAAAGCGACTATGGATATTCCAGCACCCTTTGCTGGGAAATTAGTTGAGCTGAAAGTGGCTGTGGGCGATAGCGTTTCTGAAGGCTCGCTAATTGCGGTACTTTCTGTAGAAGCGGCTGGCGATGCGCCAGCGCCTGAAGCTGAAGTGGCTGCACCGGTAGCGGCGCCTGTTCAAGCCGCTGCTGCTCAAACCGCGGCTCCAGTAGCAGAAGCGCCAGCAACCGTTGCGGGTGGCACTGAAGTTATTGAAGTGCATGTGCCTGATATTGGTGATGCTGATAATGTTGATATTATCGAAGTGTTAGTGAGTGTGGGTGAAACCATTGAAGCTGACACAGGGCTTATTACCTTAGAAACTGATAAAGCAACCATGGAAGTGCCTGCGCCAACCGCAGGTGTGGTGAAAGAACTTAAAGTGAACGTTGGCGACAAGGTTTCACAAGGCTCTTTAGTGCTGATGCTTGAAGTAGGGACTAGTGCTAGTGCGCCTGTTGCTGAAGCAGTATCAGCGCCTGCAGCAAGCTCTGCTCCTGCAACATCGGTTGTTGAAGTTAAAGAAGTTGCAGTACCAGATATTGGTGATGCCTCTGATGTAGATGTGATTGAAGTGTTAGTTGCTGTTGGCGATATGCTTGACGTGGATACAGGTTTAATTACCTTAGAAACCGATAAAGCCACCATGGAAGTACCAGCGCCATTTGCCGGAAAACTGGTTGGTTTAACGGTTAATGTTGGCGATAAAGTATCTCAAGGTAGCATTATTGCTACGGTTGAGACGCAATCAACCGTACCAGCGGCTCCATTGCAAGCCGCTCCGGCAGCTAGTGCTCCTGCAGTTACTGCAGCAACACCAGCACCAGTTACCGCTGCGCCAGCAAGTAAGCCGCCTGTGCCGCATCATCCAAGTGCTGGTAGCCAACCTAAAACCGGTGCTGTACATGCATCACCTGCAGTTCGCCGCTTAGCGCGCGAATTTGGCGCTGATTTAACCCAAGTGAAAGGCTCTGGCCGTAAAGGACGTATTCTGAAAGAAGACGTTCAAGCCTTCATTAAATATGAACTTAGCCGACCTAAAGCGAGTGCTGCCACAGCGGTTGCTGGTGGCGCGGGTGGTTTGAATGTGATTGCAGCGCCTAAAGTTGATTTCAGTAAGTTTGGTGAAGTGGAAGAAGTGCCATTAAGCCGTATCCAGAAAATTTCTGGACCTAACTTGCATCGTAACTGGGTGACAATTCCACATGTGACCCAATTTGATGAAGCTGATATCACTGAATTAGAAGCATTCCGTAAACAACAAAATACACTTGCAGCTAAGAAGAAAGCGGATTACAAAATTACTCCGTTAGTATTTATGATGAAAGCCGTGGCGAAAACACTGGCTGAATTCCCTGTATTTAACTCAAGTTTAAGCCCTGATGGCGAGTCGTTAATCCAGAAGAAATATTTCCATATTGGTGTAGCGGTTGATACGCCAAACGGATTAATGGTGCCAGTGGTTCGTGATGTCGATAAGAAAGGCATTGTAGAGCTTTCTCGTGAGTTAACGGATATTTCAATTCGTGCCCGTGATGGCAAGCTGAAGTCAGCAGACATGCAAGGTAGCTGTTTTACTATCTCTAGTTTAGGTGGCATTGGTGGTACAGCATTTACCCCAATCGTTAACTATCCTGATGTGGCTATTCTTGGGGTATCAAAATCAGAAATGAAGCCGAAGTGGAATGGCACTGATTTTGAACCTAAGTTGATGTTGCCACTATCGTTATCATACGACCACCGTGTGATTGATGGGGCAATGGCTGCCAGATTTAGCGTGACATTATCAAGCATTCTTAGCGATATTCGTACGCTAATTTTGTAAACAAAAAGGCTGCTCATATTGAGCGGCCTTTTTATTCTTATCACTAGGATTGTGATCAGTATCAAACAAAGGGTAAAATGCGGCCACCTTACAAGATTTGACCACATTTTGCAGTTTGGACGGTTTTTCCGCCAACGATAGATAAAATAGAGGAAAACATGAGTAACGAAATCAAAACTCAGGTAGTAGTACTAGGTGCCGGCCCAGCAGGTTATTCAGCAGCTTTCCGCGCTGCAGATTTAGGTCTAGAGACTGTGATTGTAGAACGTTTTAGCACCCTTGGTGGTGTATGTTTGAACGTGGGTTGTATCCCATCAAAAGCACTTTTACACGTCTCTAAAGTCATTGAAGAAGCTAAAGCCGTTGCCGATCACGGTGTTGTTTTTGGTGAGCCTAAAATTGATTTAGACAAGTTACGCGGCTTTAAAGAAAAAGTAGTAGGTCAACTGACTGGCGGTTTAGGCGGAATGTCTAAAATGCGTAAAGTTGATGTGGTAAATGGTTTAGGTAAATTCACTAGCCCAAATACAATGGAAGTGACAGCTGAAGATGGCACTGTAACAGTGGTTAACTTTGACAATGCCATTATTGCAGCGGGTTCTCGTCCAATTAAACTGCCATTTATCCCACATGAAGACCCACGTATTTGGGATTCAACTGATGCTTTAGAACTGAAAGAAGTTCCTGAAAAGTTATTAGTGATGGGCGGCGGTATTATCGGCCTAGAAATGGGTACGGTTTACTCGTCTTTAGGTAGCCAAATTGACGTAGTTGAAATGTTCGACCAAGTTATTCCTGCTGCTGATAAAGATATCGTTCGAATTTATACTAAAAAGATTAAGAAGAAGTTTAACTTAATCTTAGAAACCAAAGTAACTGCAGTTGAAGCGAAAGAAGACGGCATTTATGTTTCTATGGAAGGTAAGAAAGCCCCATCTGAGCCAGTTCGTTACGACGCAGTATTAGTTGCTATTGGTCGTACACCAAACGGAAAAGGCCTAGACGCTGAAAAAGCTGGCGTAAATGTAGATGAGCGTGGCTTTATCAATGTTGATAAGCAAATGCGTACTAACGTACCTAATATCTTCGCTATCGGTGATATCGTTGGCCAACCAATGCTTGCGCACAAAGGTGTGCATGAAGGTCATGTTGCTGCTGAAGTTATTTCTGGTCTTAAGCACTTCTTTGACCCTAAAGTTATTCCTTCAATTGCATACACAGACCCTGAAGTCGCGTGGGTTGGTCTTACTGAGAAAGAAGCCAAAGAGCAGGGCGTAGCCTATGAAACTGCATCATTCCCATGGGCTGCAAGTGGCCGCGCAATTGCTTCTGATGCAAGTGACGGTATGACCAAGCTCATCTTCGATAAAGAAACTCATCGCGTTATCGGTGGTGCTATCGTTGGTGTTAATGGCGGTGAATTACTTGGCGAAATCGGCCTAGCAATTGAAATGGGTTGTGATGCTGAAGATTTAGCCTTAACCATCCATGCTCACCCAACGTTACATGAATCTGTAGGTCTTGCGGCTGAAGTTTATGAAGGTTCAATTACTGATTTGCCAAACCCGAAGGCAAAAAAGAAAAAGTAACATGTAGCTATTTGTAGCAATTTGTATCAAAGCACCTTTCGAGGTGCTTTTTTTTGCTCTAAATTTACTTTTAGGTGATATATTCAAATATTGTATTAAATTTAATTGTTTTTGTTGTTGCAGGCATAAAGCCATATAGGTTCACATAGAAGCGCTTAGCATAATAAAATCAATAAAAGAGTAACCCAGTCATAATGATAAAAGGAATTAAATCGTTTCTCACCTTGGTCGTTCTTACCCTTAGTTGCAGCTTTCCAAGCGTGGCTGACGATCTTGTCCAACGTTTATTTAATATCAAAGATGGCCTGGTTAATTACACTATCAATGACATTGCATTTGATGATTATGGCTATGTTTGGCTGGCAACTGAGCAGGGAGTATTTCGTGTTAGCGATACTGTTACCCGCCGCATTGATCAACCTGATAGTGATAATGCATTAGCTGCAGAAAACATTCATCTTATCGCTAAGGTGACTTCTCAGCGCCTTCTAGTCGCTTCTGGCACATCGCTTTACCTCTACGATATTAAACTCAATCGTTTTTCAGATGACATTATTGCCGGCCTCATAACTAGTGATGATTCTATTGTTGACGAAACACGTCTAGATAATGGTAACTTAATTCTGCTTACCCGTTTAGGTCAGGTGCTTGAGTTTGATGTGAATTCATTGTCAATCTCAGCGCTAACAGCCCAAGAATTGGATAAGACATTGCAATGGAATAGTGTTAATCAGCTAAGTGATGGCCGCTATATTTACTCATCCGCCTATGAAGTTGTGATAAAAAATGCCTGGGGCGAATTGATAAAACAAGTTAAGCGACCTATAGATAATATGTTGATTAAAAAGCTATTTGTAGATGCTGAACAGCGTATTTGGATCTTAAGTAACAAAGGCTTATATGAGCTAACCCTTCAAAGCTATCGGATGACTGCTACCACTGCGCTTCCTTTTGATATTCGTGGCGCGGTTGAAGGTAGTCGTGGTCATTTGTGGCTTAATACCAGAAGTGGGCTATTTTCATGGGATAAGCAATCATCGAAGGCAATTTCATATAAAGAGGAATTAAAAAATGATGCTGACGTTGATTATATCGACGATATGGCTGTTGATGACGATGGTTTAATTTGGCTTGGCGGCGCAGGCGAAGGTTTAGCGTTACTGGCAATAGCTCCTGAATTTTTATTGGAAAGTTACACTCATTCATCAACTTATCAAATTGAAGATGACATGATTTGGAGTATTTATGCCGAGCAAGATAAAGTTTGGCTCGGCGGTGATGGTGGCTTGACCATTGTTGATAAATCAACCAAGACTTCAAAATATCTTATCCCTGCAGGCTTTGAAGCGAGAGATTCAATTTACGGCGTTAATGAGCTTGATAATCAGCATATTGTGGTAACAACAACCAGTGGACTGTTTGTCATTAATAAACAAACTGATCAGCAAGTTGATTTTAGCCATTTTGCTGCATCAAGTGACTCGCTAAAAGGTAAATTGTTATTTAACTCCTATGCAGACCCACTGTTTAGCGGCAGGGTTTGGTGGGGAGCAGATAATGATGTTTATTATTGGCAGCCAGGGTTAGACAATATCGTCACTGTGTCACCGACAGAGCATATTCTTCTATCCCACTCAGTGAACATTCGAAGTTTTTTCCGTGAAAATCATGATCGTCTGTGGATCGGTGGCGCAGGTCTATTTGGCTATATAGATAGCAATAATAATGTCACTTCATTAAACGCAGCGTTAGGCATTAACCACAAGGATATTATGATTACTAATATCCACCAAGTTGATAATACAACCCTGTGGTTAGGGACTCGCCAAAATGGGGTCATTGTTTTTGACACCCAAACCCATGAGATTTCATCCATGAGTGACTATTGGCATGTTGATTGCCCGACGATTTACTTTATCGAGCAAACTGAAAAAGATCATTTGGTTGGCTGCAGCTCTTCGGTCATTAGACAAAATAAACAGACAAAAGCCATTGATGTATTTTTTACTAGCGATGGATTTATTGGTAATGAGTTTAATGAGTCAGCAGCTTATTATGACCCTAATGCAGGCTTATATATTGGCGGCCCTAATGGGGCGATGTTAGTTGATATTGATAAGCTTGCACCTCGAGTAAGTAATGATGATATCGCCCTTGAGTCCATTGCGATTTACTATGAGGACAATACAGAGTATCACTTGATACCTGAATCCTTTAACTTAGTGCGCCCTGGGGCTAACTTAATCAGTTTTCAAATAACCACTTTCGACTACGTGAATGAAACGCCAATCAGCTTAAAGTACCGTTTGCTTCATGAGCATAATAGCTTAGATAGCCAGTATATTTATCTGCAAGGCCAAACTCAGATTAATATTGCTGACTTAAAAGCGGGTGAATATACCCTAGAGCTATTGCATAAACAGCATGGGGTGTGGGCAAGCAGTCCGTTTCAATTTAGTTTTAAGGTTGAACAATTTTGGTGGGCGTCACAGTGGTTTAAAGCCTTAGTGCTTTTTGCCATTCTTTTTGGGGTATTTACCTCTTTATGGCTTCGTAAAAAACAAATAAACCGTGTTATTGGTATTAATCAGGCATTAAGGGAAAGTGAAGACAAATTACGTCAATCACTGCGCGGTAGCGATTCAGATTTATGGGAGTGGCAAGCTAGCACTAACCAAATCCAATTTGATAATAAATCGGGTCTGTTGGGTGAGAGAAGAAAGTTATCTTATCTCGTGCCTGATATACCGATTGTTGCCGCCGATAAAGATAACCTCCAGCAGCAATGGCGAGCTTTGTTAAAGGGCGATAAAGAAACCATTGATGTAGAATTTAGGTATCACCGTGGTGAAGAGGCTATTGGTTGGCTGCGCATCAGAGGCCGCGCAGTTACCCGCAATCAGACTACAGGGCAATTAGAGCAAGTTGCCGGTATTTATACTGAGGTGTCTGAGCAACGTGAGCTTCAAAATGAAATTGATTTGTTTGCCAAGGCATTTGAAAACACCTCAGAAGGCATGTTAATTCTTGATAGTCGCAAGCGGGTGAAATTACTAAATACCGCAGCTGCAACTATCTTTACCAGCAAGCATGAAGCACTTGATGGAAGGGGGTTTGAGTCATTATTGTATGTGGATCATGGCTCCAAAAATATCGATGATTTATTGCAAAATAGCCGCTCATGGAATGGCGAGTTAAGCTTTAAACGGGGGAATAATGAACATTTTCCTGTTTGGGCTAATATCTCTAAAATGTCTGATAAGCGCGATATCTCACAGCACTATGTGGTGGTGTTTTCAGATATTACCCAGCGAAAACAATACGAGTCTAATTTACGGCACTTAGCCAATAATGACGTGCTTACAGGCCTTGCTAATCGAGCGATGTTTACTCGTCAGTTACAACAGATTATTGAGCAAGCTAGCCACACTAATGAAAAGTTAGCATTATTGTTTTTGGATTTAGATCGCTTTAAGCACGTCAATGACTCTTATGGTCATAGCATGGGGGATGCTTTACTCGTTGAAGCGGCTAAACGCTTAAAAAATAGTGTTGGTGATGATCATCTGGTTTGCCGTTTTGGTGGTGATGAGTTTGTCATATTGGTTCGAAATGCTGATTCTATTGATCAGATAAATTTGATTGCTGAGCAAATTTTACAAAGGTTTGCTACGCCGTTTAAATTATTTGGCCGTGAGTTTTTTGTTTCAACCAGTATTGGTATCAGCATGTGGCCTGAAGATAGCCAAGATTCTGAAACCTTAATTAAAAATGCTGATTTAGCCATGTATCACGCCAAAGAAGAAGGCCGAGGTAACTTTCAATATTACTCTGCTGAGCGCAATGCTGAAGCGCAATATCATTTGAAAATTGAAGCTGACTTACGTAGCGGCATCGAAAATAACGACTTTGAGCTTTATTACCAACCTCAGGTAGACATACTCCAAGGTGATAAATTTGTAGGGATGGAAGCGCTGCTCCGCTGGCGTCACCCTATCGAGGGCTTTATTCGGCCAGATATCTTTATCAAGGTGGCTGAATCTTGTGGATTAATTATTGATATAGATCGCTGGGTGCTGCGCCAAGCCTGTATCGATGGTGCAAGATGGCATGCCCTTTACGACCAGCCTTTTCAGCTGTCAGTCAATGTGTCTGCAGTGCAGTTTAGACAAGTTGATTTTATTGAGAATTTAAAAGCGACCTTAGCCGATACTGGTATGCCGGCAAAGTGCCTTGCTATGGAAATTACCGAAGGGGTGTTGATGAAAGAGCTGCAGGTGGCAAGATCGCATTTAACCCAGCTTAAGCAGCTTGGTATTGAGGTGGCCATCGATGATTTTGGCACCGGTTATTCATCACTGGCGTATTTAAGAAGCTTTGAGGTGAATACCTTAAAAATCGATCGCTCCTTCTTAATTGATATTGCTACTAATGAAGCTGATCAAGCCATTGTGAGCAGTATTATTGAACTGGCAAGAAACCTAAAATTACAGGTGGTCGCAGAAGGGATAGAGTCTCACGCACAAATGGAGCAAGTTTTTAGCCGAGGTTGTTATATCATCCAAGGGTATTTCTTTGCCAAACCTATGCCAAAGGCTGAGCTGGATAAGTTTATCGGGATTGGGAAAAAGCTGTAAAAAGCGAAGTTCGCATGGTTAACAGTAAGTTATAAAGGTTTTATTCATGTGAGTTTTCTCTGTTAGAATGACGCGGTAGATCATGATTAAAGATAGGATGCTTTATATGGGCCGTAAGATTGCACTGCTGTTACTACTCAGTTTATTTTCACACAACTTAATGGCTAAAGAACGCCAGTCAGTGGGATTAGTATTAAGTGGTGGCGGCGCAAAAGGCGCGGCGCATATTGGGGTGCTTAAGGTGTTAGAGCAGCATCGCATTCCGGTTGATTATATTACTGGTACCAGTATCGGCTCCTACGTCGGCGGCATGTATGCCTTAGGTTATAGCGCCGCAGAAATCGAACACATTATGCTTAACTCCCCTTGGGCTGATGGCTACTCAGATACCATTCCTCGAGAAGTACTTACTTACCGCGATAAACAACACCGCGACAAATTTAATATCCCCATTAACGTAGGTTATAAAGATGGCGGCTTAGCCGTCCCCAGTGGCTTATTACTTGGCCAAACCATGTCGCAACTATTACGTTCATCAACTGATGTGGTAGAGCAATTTGGCGATTTTGATGATCTAGCTATTCCTTATCGCGCTGTGGCAACTGATCTAGTTACTAGTCATGCAGTGGTATTAGCTCAAGGCAGTATCGTTAAAGCCATGCAAGCCTCTGCAACGGTACCCGGGGCATTACAACCGGCTGAAATAGACGGCAAGCTACTGGTTGATGGTGGCATCTCAAATAACATGCCTGTCGATGTCATTAAAGCCATGGGCGCAGATGTGGTCATTGCCATTGATATTGGCTCACCATTGGCCAGCAAAGAGCAACTTAATGGCACGATTGCGGTGTTGGAGCAGCTTTCAACCATTTTGACCAAAGCCACCACAGAGCATCAAAAAACATTATTAACCGATGATGATGTGCTGATCCGTCCTGCGATTGATGACATGAGCACCACTGACTTTGATATCATGCCTGACGCATTAGCTGCCGGCACAGTGGCGGGCGAAGCAGCGCTGCCAATGTTGACACATTTAAGTGTCAGCGCTGAAGAATATCAGGCCTATCAAGACAATAAACAACGCGCCAAATTACTACTAGTTAATCAAGTTAACCGCCCAGTGATTAAGATTGTATTTGATAATCAATCTAGAGTGAGTGAAAGCCTGTTAGATGAAGAGTTAGCTCTTAAAAAAGGCACAGTGATCACCAAAGAAGCCTTAGACGAGGGCATAAAACGGCTTTATTCCCTTAATAAGTTTCAGCGTGTTGATGCCGAGTTTGAAGACACAGAAGCTGGACGCATATTAACAGTGACCACCCATGCCAAATCCTGGGGACCAAATTATTTTGACGCCGGTTTTAACTGGGAAGATGACTTTACCTTAGATTCAGCCATTACCCTTAGTCTGGCTTATACCATGGGTGAGCTGACTGATAATGGCGGTGAGTGGCGTAACGAAGTTCAGTTAGGTTACGACAAGCGAGTTAGCTCAGAATTTTATCAGCCATTAGACAGAGACCAAGACTTCTACATTCGTTCTAAATACGAATTTGAGATCAAAAACTGGGATTATTATGATGATAACAACCGAGTCTTTGAGCTTAAAAACACCCTAAATCAATTGGCATTTGGAGTGGGTTATAACTATTCCCACGCTGGATTAATTGAGATTGGCGCAGTGGGTGAAATAGGTGATTTAAGTAATAAAGCCGTTTCTGCCCAAGATCTTGAATATGGCTCTTATGGCGGCTATTTTTCCTTTAGTTTTGACACCTTAAATAGCATTAGTTTCCCTACAGAAGGGCAGCGGTTAACGTTTACGGCCTCGGTAAGAAATGAAGATTATAAAGGCGCGGTTATTAATGACTCTGATGAACTATCTTGGCAGTTTGAAGCGGATTGGAAAGGGGCGCTTAAGCTAGGTAACCATGCCATTGTAGGTAAAGTCGCTTTAGCCACCGTTGATGTGGACCGTGATTTTACTTTACATGTTGCAGAGCTCGGTGGCTTTTTAAATCTGTCAGGTTTTCATAAAGGCGCATTGGCAGGTGCCCATAAAGCCTTTGGCGCCTTGATTTATCAATATGATTTAGGCCGAGATGTGTTACTCAGTGATGTGCCGTTATACATAGGTACTAGCTTTGAAGCGGGTAATGTGTGGACTAATCGTGATGCAGTGGACTTTGATGACCTTATCTATGCAGGTAGCTTATATTTAGGCACTGATACCAGCTGGGGTCCTGCCGCACTTGGCTTTGGTTTGACAGATACTGGCGAGCAATCGTTTTACTTATTTTTAGGTAAAAACTTTTAATTGTTCAGTTTGAATATAAAAAGCTGCCGTATCTTTAGATAAGGCAGCTTTTTTTATGGCAGATGTTAGCAAGACACTACTACTAGATATTTTCAATCAATGATTTAAGCTGACCTAAATGTGCTAGCTGGTGGTGAGCCACTTGCCAGCGAGACTGACCGGCGAATTCAGTCGCAGGGATTGCCACCGTTTGCATGCTTGCCGCTCTTGCTGCGATCAGGCCATTAAATGAGTCTTCAATAGCTAAGCACGTTGCAGGCTCAACGCCTAAGGCCGTGGCACAATTTACATAAACCTCAGGGTGGGGTTTGCCATATTGCAGCTTTTCGGCAGAGGCTATGGCCTCAAAATAATCCCTAATAGCCAGTTTATTCATTACTGCAGCAATTAAGTCACTGGACGATGAGGTAGCTAAGCCAATTTTTAGCCCTTGCTGCTGACAAGCTTGTAATGCTGCCACTACCCCCTGCATCGGCTTGCCTTCAGTTTCAATAAAGTGAATAACCCCATCAATAATTTGTTGGGAAACCGCTTGATTATCATACTCAGGCCAAGGGTATTTTTGATACCAATAGTGGACCAGAAGATCAATTCTCATGCCGGTGGTTTTTTCGGCATCAGCAAGAGTGATAGGCACACCCAATTGACTTAATACTGCCACCTCGACTCGTTGCCAAGCGGGCTCGGTATCAATAATGACCCCATCCATATCAAAAATAACCGCGTTAATTTTTATCAATGTCATAATAGTCCTGTTTACTGTTTTGAATATCTAAGCAATAAGGTTGAATAAGTATGTTGGTGGGTGCAAGTGATTAATATTAGCCAAATAACTATGCCTAACAGTCAAAATAATTGCAAAAAAATAGCGACAATTTGCTGAAGTAGACTCGGTTAAGTTTAAATTGTATGTATTACTTAATATATTGC
>NZ_MCTY01000157.1:0-80830 GCF_002873635.1 Shewanella sp. 10N.286.52.B9 | reverse complement strand
TCAAATAAAAAAATAAACCCGCTCTTAGCTCAGTTGCGCTCTTAGAAATAGTGATACCTTTTTTATTGCCAAGGTATAGGTCATTAGTTCGAACCACTTTTTATGAACAGACAGGTCGCTCCAATTTCTCATCTTAAGAAAATCATTCCTTTCAAATAAACCCGCTCTTAGCTCAGTTGCGCTCTTAGAAATAGTGATACCTTTTTTATTGCCAAGGTATAGGTCATTAGTTCGAACCACTTTTTATGAACAGACAGGTCACTCCAATTTCTCATCTTAAGAAAATCATTCCTTTCAAATAAAAAAATAAACCCACTCTTAGCTCAGTTGTGCTTTTAGAAATAGTGATACCTTTTTTATTGCCAAGGTATAGGTCATCAGTTCGAACCACTTTTTATGAACAGACAGGTCGCTGCAGTTTCTCCCTGCGTTCAAAATGTCTCGGTTTACCCCCCCCCCCGCTTGCACAATATTTATGCATTGTTTAGGGTGCTGTAGCTGGGTGTTGTTTCATTGTTGCTAAATTACTTGTTTTTTATATGCAAAATATGAACTCGCTCAAATATTCTCAACTTTTTTTCAACCATAATAAATACAAGCTTTTACAATCTTATTTTTACTGACCGCCAAAGGGCGGTGACAGATGGAGTGTTTATTATGCGTATCCAACAATTAAGTGAAGTGCTTGAGTTCATTGCCAAGTCACGCTTAGACATGGGTCAGCTTTATGGCCGACTACACCGCAATGCAGACTCTACAAGAGTAAAAATGATGTTGGAATATCTACAGCAACACCAACAGCATGTGCATGACAGTATTGAAAATTATATTGATGAAGCACCAAAGCGTATGCTTGAAACTTGGTATAAAGACATCACCTTCGAAGACTTTGAAAAACGCTGCCAAGACTCGACTCTAGCAGCCAATATGAGTGAAGATGATGTACTCGAGATGCATCTTGATTTAGAAAACCGTTTGATTGGTTTTTTAGAAAAAACCGCTAACAGCACTGAGGTCACTGAAATCAAAGATGCTTTATTAGATTTAGTTCGAGTGGAGAAAACCCAGCAGAAACGTATGGTACATAGCGCATTACGGATGGAAGATATCTAAAATCCGGTTTTCCAGCGTCAATTTTATGTTAATATTTATATATAGAGCCAGCTATCAAGCTGGCTTTATTTTTTTAGGCCATCAAATAGCGCAATAGGCTAAGAGGTTAGTATTCTCAGCTATATTGCAGTTTTATATGATTAATCTCCCAAGTGCTGGTAAGTTAACATGACTTCGATTAAAAAATATCTTAAAGATGAGCAAGCAACGATTGATCTTGGTGTTGAATTATCTTTGTGGGTTTCAGCCCCATTAGTGATTTATTTAACTGGTGATCTCGGTGCAGGTAAAACCACCTTAAGCCGTGGTTTGATCCAAAGTTTAGGTCATGATGGCAATGTAAAGAGTCCAACCTATACCCTAGTTGAGCCCTATGAGCTCAAGGGAATGCAAATTTATCATTTTGACTTATATCGTTTGCTTGATCCTGAAGAGCTTGAATTTATGGGGATCCGCGATTACTTTACTGATAACACTATTAGTATTATCGAGTGGCCAGATAGAGGGCATGGCTTATTACCTGAAGCCGATGTTGCCATTCATTTAAGCTATGACGGAGAGCAACGACAGGTGGAGCTCACTGGCATGACAGGAGCTGGTAATCAGCTTGTCGCTAAGCTTTATAACTAATTAGTTCATAATAAGCTTTAAAAACAAACGCTAGTAAGCATAAGTCAATTAACTAAAATAATAATGACCCTAGAAAAAATGACACGATTTATAATCTTCATATGTTTATTATTCTGCTCCTTACAGGTTGCAGCTAATAAACTTGAAAGTGTGCGAATTTGGGATGCCCCGCAATCAACCCGAGTGGTATTTGATTTGTCTTCGGCACCTGATTATAGCTATTTTGTGCTAACAACCCCCCAGCGTTTGGTTATCGACTTAAAACAAGCTTCAACCAATGTGAAGCTTGCTGATATTGCTAAAGACAGCAAGTTGATCAAAAAAGTGCGTATTAGTTCCCCTCCCAAAAAAGGCACTTTACGTGTGGTGCTTGATTTAAACTCACCAGCAAAGCCGAATTTGTTTGCCCTGACACCGACAGCCCCTTACGGTAATCGTTTAGTGGTCGATTTAGATAACTCTGCCAGTAAAAGTGCAGCGGTACAGTCGGTGGTGCACACTAGCAAGCGCTCTACCGATGTGATTGTCGCTATCGATGCAGGCCATGGCGGCGAAGATCCTGGTTCAATCGGCCCCAAAGGCACCTATGAGAAAAAGATTGTACTTGAGATCTCCAAACGTCTTGCACGAGAAATTAATAAAACACCAGGAATGAAAGCGGTGATGACCCGCACTGGCGATTATTTTGTCAATTTAAATCAACGCTCGGAACTGGCTAGAAATAGTCGAGCTGATTTACTGATTTCTATTCATGCAGATGCATTTACGTCACCACAACCTAATGGGGCATCGGTATGGGTATTATCAAAGCGCCGTGCCAATACCGAAATTGGTCGCGTATTTGAGGATAAAGAAAAGCATTCCGAGCTATTAGGTGGCGTTGGAGACATAATTCAAAACTCCGATAGTGAACAGTATCTTGTGATGACCCTAATCGATATGTCGATGGACCATTCTCTGGCTGAAAGTCATCATATTGCCAGTGATGTATTATCAGGTTTAGGTAAAGTGACTAAACTACATAAGAGTAAACCAGAGCATGCGAGCTTTGCTGTTTTAAAGTCGACTGATATTCCCTCTATTTTGGTGGAAACTGGTTTTATCTCTAACCCTAGAGAAGAAGGGTTATTGTTAAATGGTAACCATCAACAAAAGTTAGCTAATGCGATCCATAAAGGTGTGCTGAAATATTTTGCCGCTAACCCACCTTCAGGCACCTTATTGGCGAAACAGAGTAACACTAAGCATACAGTAAGAAGTGGCGAATCTTTATCGGTTATTGCCCAGCGATATAAAGTCAGCATAGCCAGTATTCGAAAAACCAACAACCTTAAATCAGATGTCCTACGGATAGGCCAAAAGCTGGTTATTCCAAGAGCGTAAATTATGGCTATTCAAATTTTACCACCACAGCTTGCTAACCAAATTGCTGCCGGCGAAGTGGTTGAGCGTCCTGCATCTGTAGTTAAAGAGTTGGTTGAAAATAGCCTTGATGCTGGCGCAACCCGGGTGGATATCGAAATCGACAAAGGTGGCAGTAAGCTCATTAAAATTAGGGACAATGGTAAAGGCATTTCAAAGGAAGAGTTAGCCTTAGCCTTATCTCGTCACGCGACCTCAAAAGTACACTCCCTTGATGACTTAGAAGCCATTTTAAGTTTTGGTTTTAGAGGCGAGGCCTTAGCCAGTATTAGCTCTGTCTCCCGTTTAAGCCTAACATCAAAACCTGCTGAGCAAACTGAAGCGTGGCAAGCCTACGCTGCAGGCTCGCAAATGGACGTTAAAGTGACGCCCGCTGCGCACCCTAAGGGCACTACCATTGAAGTGGTGGATTTATTCTTTAATACCCCTGCCAGACGACGCTTTTTGAAAAGTGATAAAACCGAATTCACCCATATTGATGAATGGTTAAAACGCATTGCCATCGCCAGAACCGATGTGCATTTTACCTTAACCCATAATGGTAAGTTAGCGCGTCAATATCGAGCGGCCAATACTGAAATTCAATACAAACAGCGTCTTGGGCAAATTTGTGGTCGGGCTTTTGCCGAGCATGCTCTGCACCTAGAATGCCAGCATGATGGCTTGATATTATCGGGTTATTTGCAGTCACCTAATGACTTACAACCGACTGATAGCTGCTATTTTTATGTCAATGGCCGTTTAGTGCGAGACCGATTAGTTAACCATGCGGTAAAGCAGGCATTTGGTCAGTTTCAAGTTCAGCATCAACCGGGTTATGTGTTGATGCTTGAGCTGGATCCGCATCAGGTTGATGTCAATGTACATCCAGCAAAGCATGAAGTGCGTTTTCATCAAAGCCGATTAGTGCATGACTTTATTTTACAGGCATTGCAGTCTGTTTTAGCGCAAATACCTGAATTAGATCTCGGTATAGCTAACAAACCTACAGGCGCGCAAACTGGTATTGGCGAGGAAATTGGTCATTCATCAGAGGCAGAAATAAGCAATTGGCAGCAAGTAAGTCAAGACATGCCGCAAAGTCGGGGATCTGCCACTCAATTACATCAACCTAGAGAGTTATCGAGCAGCCGCTTTGGCAGCATGTCGGTGCCAGCGCAGGGCTATCAACACCAAAGCCATCAACCACAGCATAATGCAGCTACCGGAAGCACAGGAGCTACAAGCAGTGGCAATAATCCCTATAGCGGTGGTAGAACAGCTGACACGGTAGAAATAACCCCAACGGCTATCGCTAATTATGGACAATTACTGCAAACCCAAGCTGGAAATTCTTCATTAACGCAAATTAATGAGACAAATCTGTCTGCGCATATCACTATGCCGTCTATTGTTGATGGTCGCTTCTGGGTGATGGTTACAGGTCAGCAGATTTTATTAGTTGATATCGCGCAAGTTTCTATTTTTGTTACAAAATTAGAGATACAGACTAAAATAACAACAGGACTTGTGGGTCAGCCATTATTAATGCCGGTTTCAATTGAAGCCGATGTTGACTGGAAAATTATCCTTGAAGAGCGAGAGCAGTTATTACGTAGGTTAGGATTAACCCTTTCAATCCGCTACCAACAGTTGATAATTAAGAATGTGCCCCCATATCTCAGAGATACCCAATTAGCTGTGTTGATCCCAGAATTATTAGATTGGATTAAATTAGAGCAGCCATCGGATGAAGCGTTGGCGTTGTGGATGGCAAAACAGCAAGCAAATCATTTTTCAGCCGCAGCTGAAGTGTGGCTTCAATATAGCCAATTAACCGCAGAGCAGCAGCAAATGCAGTTATCAAAGGCGAAATCATTGCCATGGCAATCCTGGTTAGAAGAGAATTAATGTGAACCAACTCAAACAGCCCAAAGTATTGTTTTTAATGGGGCCAACCGCTTCAGGAAAAACGGCTTTAGCAATTGAAATGGCCCAGCAGCATAATTGTGAAATTATCTCTGTTGATTCGGCATTAATCTATCGTCAAATGGATATTGGCTCAGCCAAACCTGATGCCGATGAGCTAGCCTTAGCGCCTCATCGTTTAATTGACATTCTCGACCCCAGTGAAAGTTACTCTGCGGCAGATTTTCGTCGCGATGCATTAATTGAAATAGAAGATATAATTAATCGTGGTAAGACCCCTTTATTGGTAGGGGGGACTATGATGTACTTTAAGGCATTGCTTGAAGGCTTGTCACCGTTACCTGCTGCAGATGAGCAGATCAGAGCGCAAATTATGCAAGAGGCAGAAGAGCAAGGTTGGGATGCATTACATCAACAACTTTGCCAAGTTGATGCTACAGCAGGGGCAAGAATTCATCCTAATGATCCCCAGCGGCTATCTCGCGCTCTAGAAGTATACAGAATTACGGGTAAATCGATGACTGAGCTAACGGCAACAAAGTCAGCGCCGTTACCCTATGATGTGATGCAATTTGCGATAGCGCCACATGAGAGAAAAGTATTACATGAATTGATCGCAAAAAGATTTAAACTAATGATGCAAAATGGTTTTATCGACGAAGTTCAACGATTAAAAGATCGCAAAGACTTACATTTAGATATGCCATCTATGCGTTGTGTCGGCTACCGACAGTGTTGGCAGTACCTCGATGGTGAATTTGACTACGAGACTTTAATAGAAAAAGGCACCGCTGCCACTAGGCAATTAGCCAAACGTCAATTAACATGGTTAAGAAGTTGGCCCGAGTTACATTGGCTTGAAAGTGGCGCCGAAGGAAATTTAGTTACACTTATGCAACATTCTAGCTAGCTAATTAGCTGTTGCTGTATAATACTAAAACTAAACAATAAAACATTCTTCAAAAATTCAAAAAATTTATTTTGAAAATAAAAAAAGGAAATTGAAATGGCTAAGGGGCAATCTTTACAAGACCCATTTTTAAACGCTTTGCGTCGTGAACGTGTACCAGTCTCTATCTATTTAGTGAATGGTATTAAACTACAAGGTCAAGTTGAGTCATTCGACCAATTCGTTATCTTGTTAAAAAATACAGTAAGCCAAATGGTTTACAAGCACGCTATTTCAACTGTTGTACCAGCACGCCCATTTAATGTGGCTGCACAAGGTACTCAGAGCTATACCCCAAATGATGAAGCACCTGCATCAGAATAATATTTAAGGAGTTTACTACTTGTTTGATCGCTATGAAGCGGGTGAAACCGCAGTACTTGTTCACATTGACTTTTCTGACGACGAGCGTAGAGAAGACATTACAGAGTTACAATTATTAGTCGAATCAGCAGGAGTACGCTCTGTTGGTGTTATTACTGGAAGTCGGCGTTCACCAGATCGAAAGTTTTTTGTTGGGTCAGGGAAAGTAGAAGAGCTTGCAGCTATGGTTGCAGCTACAGAAGCTAAAGTGGTGATTTTTAATCATGCACTGAGTCCAGCTCAGGAAAGAAATTTAGAACAGATCTGTCAATGCCGAGTGTTAGACAGAACAACGCTGATTTTAGATATTTTTGCTCAAAGAGCGAGAACACACGAAGGTAAGTTACAAGTGGAGCTAGCGCAATTGCGCCACATGTCGACGCGCCTTATTCGTGGTTGGACTCACTTGGAGAGACAAAAAGGTGGTATTGGTATGCGTGGCCCGGGTGAAACCCAGCTCGAAACCGATAGACGTTTACTTCGTGGACGGATTAAAAGTATTAATCGCCGACTTGATAAAGTAGACAAACAACGTGAACAAAGTCGACGTTCACGAAAGCGCAGTGACTTATCCACTGTGTCATTGGTGGGTTACACCAATGCGGGAAAATCGACCTTGTTTAATGCGTTAACCGCCTCAGAAGTTTATGCCGCAGATCAATTGTTCGCCACACTTGATCCTACTCTGCGTAAATTGAATTTACCTGACGGAGCAGTTATTTTAGCTGATACAGTTGGGTTTATTCGTCATTTACCTCACGACTTAGTCGCAGCATTTAAAGCAACCTTGCAAGAAACACGTCAAGCTGATCTGTTATTGCATATTGTTGATTGTGCTGATGAGAATATGACGGAGAATTTTGATCAAGTTCAAAATGTGCTTGAAGAAATTGAAGCAGATACTATTCCACAATTGGTCGTTTGTAATAAAATCGACTTATTGGAAGATTTTGTGCCTCGCATCGATTACGACGATGAAGGTAAGCCAGAGCGAGTCTGGGTATCTGCACAAAAACAAATTGGATTTGAATTGCTCTTGCAGGCTATCAACGAGTTAATCGGTGAAGTCATTATAGAGCAGACATTGAAAATTCCAGCTACGGCTGGACATTATCTTGGCCAGTTTTATCGACTGGACGCGATACAGCAGAAAGAGTACGACGATCTGGGGAACTGTATTTTGTCTGTTCGTTTATCGGATGCCAATTGGCGCCGATTAACAAAACAGAGTCAAGGCGAATTAGAGACGTTTATATTTGAGGATTCTTCTGAAGAATCAGACGTAGACGTTATTTGCTAATATCATTTATTTCATCCACTTATGGAGTGCTAAATGGCTTGGAATGAGCCCGGTAACAAGGGAAAAGACCCTTGGGGAAACAAAAACAGTAACGACAAAGGCCCACCAGATCTAGACGAAGTATTTCGTAACCTTTCAAAGCGCTTCGGCGGTGGTAAAGGTGGTTCAGGTGGATCTTCTAGCCCTTCTTTTAACCCAATGAGCCTTATTGT
Organism: Shewanella sp. 10N.286.52.B9; assembly: GCF_002873635.1. NCBI lineage: Bacteria > Pseudomonadati > Pseudomonadota > Gammaproteobacteria > Alteromonadales > Shewanellaceae > Shewanella > Shewanella sp. 10N.286.52.B9. The sequence goes on along the minus strand of NZ_MCTY01000157.1, from coordinate 72,933 downwards.
AGTTTTGGTGATTGGTTTAATTATTTGGGGTGGTTCAGGCTTTTATACCATTAAAGAGGCAGAGCGAGGCGTAACCTTACGTTTTGGTCAGCATTCTGGTGAAGTTGGTCCTGGTTTACATTGGAAAGCAACTTTTATTGATGAAGTGTTTCCGGTAAACATTAAAGCAGTGCGCTCTATTCCTGCATCAGGCAGCATGTTAACGGCTGATGAAAACTTAGTGAAAGTGGAACTTGATGTTCAGTATCGAGTGGATGATGCTTATTCTTACTTGTTTAGTGCAGTTGATGCAAATGAGAGTTTGAGTGAGGCAACAGACAGTGCGCTTCGTTATGTGATTGGGCATAACACTATGGATGACATTTTGACTACTGGTCGTGATGCTATTCGTCGTGATACTTGGGCTGAACTTGAGCGTATTCTTGAGCCGTATAAGCTTGGTTTATCAATTCAAGATGTCAACTTCTTACCAGCGCGTCCGCCTGAAGAAGTGAAAGATGCATTTGATGATGCTATTTCTGCACAAGAAGATGAACAGCGTTTCATTCGCGAAGCAGAAGCTTATGCGCGTGAAATTGAGCCTAAAGCACGTGGTCAGGTTGAGCGTATGGCGCAACAGGCTAGCGCGTATAAGCAACGTGAAGTCTTAGAAGCTCAAGGTAAGGTTGCTCGTTTCGAAAAACTTTTGCCTGAGTATCAAATGGCACCAGAAGTGACCCGTAAACGTTTATACCTTAATGCGATGCAAGAGGTCATGGCAGATACTAACAAGGTACTAATTGATACTAAAAACAATGGTAATTTAATGTATTTACCATTAGACAAAATGATGGGTAATCAAGCTAAAACTATGCCTGCAGAGCCAGTTGTTGAAACGCATGTGAACACGCCTTCAAATAATTCGCTTACGTCTTCTATGCCAGTTGATGGACGTCAGACTCGTGAGTCTCGTTCACGCCAAGGGAGGGACTAACTCATGGGTAGAATAGGACTGATTGTTCTGGTAATCATTTTAGGTGTTGGTTTTTCATCTGTTATGGTCGTTAACGAAGGTGAACGTGCTATCGTTTCTCGCTTTGGTGAGATCTTAAAAGATAACGTTGAAGGTCAACCTGTCACGCGTGTATTTGCACCAGGTTTACACTTTAAAATTCCAGCAATAGATAAAGTAAAATATCTAGATGCGCGAATTCAGACCTTAGATGGCGCTGCAGATCGTTTTGTTACTTCAGAGAAAAAAGACCTTATGGTTGACTCTTATGTTAAGTGGCGTATTAGCGATTTTGAAAAGTTTTACCTGTCCACTGGTGGCGGTAATGTTGCAACAGCTGAAAGCCTGTTACAGCGTAAAATCAACAATGACTTACGCACAGAGTTTGGTCGTCGTACTATTAAAGAAATTGTTTCAGGTGAACGTGATGAGTTGCAGATTAATGCACTTGAAAACGCATCTGAAAGCTCACAAGATCTTGGTATCGATGTGGTTGATGTGCGCGTTAAGCAAATCAACTTACCTGCCAACGTAAGTAGCAGTATCTTCCAGCGTATGCGTGCTGAACGTCAAGCTGTAGCAAAAGAGCATCGTGCACAGGGTAAAGAGCAATCTGAAATCATCCGTGCAACTATTGATGCTAACGTGACAGTTAAAGTGGCTGAAGCAGAACGTAAAGCATTAACGGTTCGTGGTGAAGGTGATGCATTATCTGCGAAGATTTATGCTGATGCTTATAACAAAGATGCTGAGTTTTATGGTTTCTTAAGAAGTCTTGAAGCTTACAAGGCGAGTTTCGCTGGCAATAGTGATGTTATGGTTTTAGAACCTGACAGTGATTTCTTCAAATACATGAAATCTATCGATGGTAAATAAGCCAACATTTCATTAATTGAAATTTAGCGTTAATTTAAAACCCGGTTTATACCGGGTTTTTTGCGTTTTGAGATTGTGCAGCGAAATAAATTGAATTTCTGCCAGTTGATACCATTAATCAGCTGTGACTAATTTAGATAGCGTATGTTTCATTAAATATTGTTTATTTACAGCAATTTAACTATTTTGTTTGTTCTTATCTTCATAACAACTGAAGAAATCGGTAGCTTATTTTTTGCTCATTGCAAAAAAAACACGCAAATCCCGTAACTTAGTTGTGTGAATTACTATGATCTGGTTCTAATTTTTCGCTATAATGAGCCCCGCCTCAAAGTATAGATTTAGCCGTTAGTGATTCTAATGTTGCTAAGTTATTAAAATATAAGAATTCCAACACCCTCTGGGAGATAAGTGGATGAGCAAAGCGCCAGTCGATACCGGACGCCGCAGATTCCTGACAGCCGCAACCGCCGTAGTTGGTGGAGCTGGTGCCGTCGCTGTAGCGGTGCCTTTTATTAAGTCATGGAATCCGAGCGCTAAAGCGAAAGCTGCAGGTGCACCGGTAGAAGTTAACATTAGTAAAGTAGAACCAGGTCAATTAATTCGAGTTGAATGGCGTGGTAAACCTGTATGGGTTGTTCGTCGTACCGAAACCATTTTAAATGAGTTAAGTTCATTAGATGGTCAATTACGCGATCCTGCTTCAGAAGAATTACAACAGCCCGCGTATGCAGCTAATCCTGCACGTTCAATTAAGCCTGAGTTCTTTATTGCTGTCGGGATTTGTACACATTTAGGTTGTTCACCAACTTATTTACCAGATAGCTTTGGTGAGCAAGTAGAAGGTGTATCTGCTGGTTTCTTCTGTCCATGTCATGGCTCTAAGTTTGATATGGCTGGACGTGTATTTCAGGGCGTACCAGCACCATTGAACCTAGTTGTACCTCCGCATCAATATGTCGATGATGGAACTGTACTCATCGGTGTCGACACAGGAGCTGCATAATGGTTAAGAATATCGTTGATTGGATTGATGCTCGCATCCCAATGACGGCGACCTATAATCGCCATGTTGGTCAATATCCAACACCAAAGAACTTTAACTTTTGGTATTTCTTTGGTTCATTAGCATTACTTGTTTTAGTTAACCAGCTATTAACGGGCATTTGGTTAACCATGAACTACGTACCAACAGCTGAAGGCGCTTTTGCTTCAGTTGAATACATCATGCGTGATGTAGAGTACGGCTGGTTACTTCGTTATATGCACTCCACGGGTGCCTCGGCATTCTTCGTGGTGGTTTATCTGCATATGTTCCGTGGCTTAATCTACGGTTCTTATCAAAAACCTAGAGAGCTACTTTGGTTATTTGGTATGTTGATTTTCCTCGTGCTAATGGCTGAAGCCTTCATGGGTTACTTGCTACCTTGGGGACAAATGTCTTACTGGGGTGCACAGGTTATTATCTCATTATTTGGTGCGATTCCATTTATTGGTGATGACCTCACATTGTGGATCCGTGGTGACTATGTAGTTTCTGGTGCGACACTAAACCGTTTCTTTGCATTACATGTTATTGCACTGCCTCTAGTTTTAGTTGTATTAGTTTTCCTTCACTTGATTGCTTTACACGAAGTAGGCTCAAACAACCCTGACGGTGTCGAAGTTAAAAAGAATAAAGATGAAAATGGCTGGCCAGTTGATGCTATCCCTTTCCACCCTTATTACACAGTAAAAGATATCATGGGCGTCGCCGGTTTCTTAATCGTCTTCTGTTACGTGTTGTTCTTTATGCCTGAAGGTGGCGGTTACTTCCTTGAAAAGCCAAACTTTGAAGCGGCTAACCCAATGAAAACCCCTGAGCATATCGCTCCAGTATGGTATTTCACGCCATTCTATGCAATTTTGCGTGCTATTCCTGACAAGCTTTTAGGTGTTGTCGGTATGGGGCTCGCGATTGCGGTACTGTTCGTATTACCTTGGTTAGATCGCTGTAAAGTGAAGTCGATTCGTTATCGTGGACTTGTTCATAAGATTAACATTGCGCAGTTTACCGTTTCATTCTTGATCCTAGGTTATTTAGGTGCGGTTCCAGCTACGCCTACATTAACTATTGCAGCGCGTATCTTTACACTTACTTATTTTGCCTTCTTCGTGGCGCTGTGGGTTTACAGTAAAAACGAAAAGACAAAACCAGTTCCTACGAGGGTGACGCACTAATGAAAAAGCTATTAATCGCATTAGTTACATTGTTACCAACGCTAGCAATAGCGGCTGGTGGCAACAATGAATTTGTTAAGAGTCCTGATCCGGAAATCAACCTACATGACAATGAGTCATTAGAGCGTGGTTTAGACTTATTTCAACAATACTGTTCAGGTTGTCATAGTACCCAGTACCAACGCTATGGCCGTGTTGCTGAAGATTTAGGTATTTCAGTTGATGACATGCGTAACAAGTATATGTTCACCGATGCTAAAGTGGGTGAGCTAATGGAAAACTCTATCCCTGAAGCTGACGCAGCTAAGTGGTTTGGTGCAGCGCCACCAGACTTAACTTTAGTGGCTCGCGTGCGTGGTGCCGATTGGGTTTATTCATACCTTAAAGGCTTTTATAAAGATGAAAGTCGTCCATTTGGGGTAAACAATACTGTTTTCCCATTGGTGGGTATGCCCCATGTTCTTGAAGATTTACAAGGTATTTCTGTAAAACAAGAAGATGGAACGCTAGTTGCGACTGGTGGCTCTATGAACGCAGAAGAGTACGATCAAGCGGTGCGAGATATCACCGGTTTCCTTGTATATTCAGCCGATCCAGTGAAGCTTGAACGTGAAGCTTTAGGCTGGTGGGTACTCGGATTTCTATTCTTTTTCTTCATCATTGCCTATTTGTTGAAGAAAGAATACTGGAAAGATGTGCACTAGACACGAATAACGGGTAAAATACATTATTCGCATACTCTAAACGAGGGGCTTAGCCCCTCGTTTGTTTTGTTTTTCCGTTTCTGGAGGATATCAATGGCTGTAGCTGCCAACAAACGCTCTATCATGACACTGTTTTCAGGTGCCGATGATTTATATAGCCACCAAGTACGTATCGTACTGGCTGAGAAAGGGGTAACTGTTGATGTATTACAGGTAGACCCTAGCGAGAAGCCTCAGGAGTTACTTGACGTAAATCCTTACAACTCAGTTCCGACTTTAGTTGATCGTGAATTAGTATTGTATGAGTCTCGCATTATCATGGAATACCTGGATGAACGCTTTCCACATCCACCATTGATGCCAGTATATCCAGTTGCTCGCGGACAAAGTCGTCTAATGATGCACCGTATTGATACTGACTGGTATGAATTGGTTGCCCGTATTCGCCGTGGCGACAAAGCTGATGCTGCTCGTAAAGAGTTAACTGAAAGCTTGGTTGCTTTAGCGCCAGTATTTGCTGAAATGCCATACTTTATGAGCGAAGAATTTGGTCTTTCTGATTGTTACTTAGGGCCGCTATTATGGCGTTTACCTGAACTAGGTATTAACCTTGATGCCCGTACTTCTAAAGATATCCATGCTTACATGACACGTATTTTTGAACGTGAATCATTTAAAGCATCGTTAACTGAGGTTGAGCGCGAAATGCGCATGGGCATGTAATGAAAGCAATTACCCCTAATCGTCCATATTTGTTGCGGGCTTACTATGAGTGGTTGATGGATAATCACTTTACCCCACATGTTGTCGTGGATGCATTTGTGAAAGGGACTCAAGTACCTCAAGAGTTTGTTAAAGACGGTCAAATCGTACTTAACATAGCTGGCGGTGCTGTGGGAAATTTGCAAATGACCAATGAATTTGTCGAGTTTAATGCTCGTTTTGGTGGTGTACCGCAGCAAGTCGTTTTACCGATGGCTGCTATCGTGGCAATTTATGCCCGTGAAAATGGTGCTGGTACCGTGTTTGATATGGAAGATGCTTATATGGCAGAAGATGAATCTGAAGATTTATCACCTGCTACAAGAGCATTTTCTACAGTAGAATCGACCGTAGATGCTACTGTTGACACTGCTGTATCAACTGAAGAAAAGCCAACTGGTGATTCTGAAAAAACTAAAGGACGTGCTCATTTAACGGTTGTTAAATAGTCGGCTCAAATCATAAAAAAACCAGTTATTAGTCCTAGATTAGTAACTGGTTTTTTATTGTCTGTTATTTACTGAGTGGCATAGTGTGCAGCTATTGAAGTCTCAGTAACATCTTAAACTTATCTTGCTAGTTTTACTTCCACTCCACTGAACTGTCCTAGTGCTTAAGCGCATGGGCTGCTAATCTTGTTAGTTTGAAAGCGACTTTTAAACAACGGTTTTCCAAATTATCATTTTCAATTTCTAGCTGGTATCGCGCCAAAATAGCCAGATAAGCACAGAGCTGCTCGCTATCCATGGCTAATGCTAATTGGGCGATTGGTTCGATAAAGGTTTGGTACTGATTTCGATAGCGAGCATTAGGAAATTGCTCACTAGGGTCCCAGTCTTGCCATAGGCAAAGATCCACTTGCTGTTGAAATTGGCATAAGGCTTCAGGGCTTATATCCACCTTAGGCAGTTGCTTTATCATCATCGCTAACAATGCTTCAACACCACTGGCAATCTGTTCTTCTGGGGTGGGTTGGTCAATAAAACAAAACTCGCCAAGGCTGAGTTGTGCATTATCAGATACGCAGGCGTCCTCAAGCTGTTTTTTGCGACCTTGATGCCAAGCAAAACTCACGAGTGGGTAGTTGGCAACCGCTGCGTTGTAATTAACACAAGCCAGGTATTCATTTTGAATATCTGGGAAACTGTCTAAGGGATAATGAGCCACTATTACCGGAACTGTTAACAGATTGTGAGGGTGTTGCTCGGTTAACTCAAATGTTGGGTAATTCAAAATAATATTTAGTGCATGATTGAGCGAGTGATCTTTATCAAACGCGCAGGGCCAATATTGCTGTGATAAAGCATGACTTGGCTCTATATACGGCGCTAACGCTGTGATTGTTTGTTGATCCCAACAAGCATGCACTGCGCGAATATGACCAAAATCCAAAAACAGTGGCAATGACATAAACCAATCTATCCATTGATAAATTGATTCGTCAGCGGGATCAAATAACGATAGGAAAAAGGGGCCTTGTTGGCTTAGGCTATCTGAATTGAGTGCTAGCTTGCTCGCGCTAACTAAAGGCTCGTCTGTGATCGGGTGGTGTTTACTCCAACCTATGGCGTTAAACTCATTTATGCCAAGCAAACAATAAGCATAACCTTCATCAACCAGCCGTTTTATAAAGTTGAGTAAGGCGATGTGCTCAATAGCGGCTGCATCGGTTTGAGCAGGCTGGTGTGACGCAATTAAGTTGCCACAAAAAACTAACTTAACAAATTGAATACTCGATTGTGGATCATCGATATCAAAATCAATTTCGGCTAATAAATCGGTTAACTTGTCTAAGCGACCATAAATATCACCAATAAAATAAAGACTGACATTTCCCACCTGTGTGACTTGTGTTCCTGAAACTTGTGTATTTAAAAATTGCATTCCCATAGTTTACCTTCCTAAGATGGCGGTAGGAGCCACTGATATAGAGCTATAGTATAACCTAGCAATTAAACGTTACAGTCAACAAAACCAGCGATAGGTCTAAACGCTTAAGCACTGAGCAAAGCTATGCTATTATCCGCCACCATTCAGGTATTTTAGCTTTCCTGATTAATTATTCTTATAAAGCAATCTTGTACTTAGGGTCCTTAATGCTGTTAATGATTGATAACTACGATTCGTTTACTTTTAACTTAGTGCAATATTTTCAGCAGCTAGGTTTTGAGATTATGGTAAAGCGTAATGACGAGATCAGCATTGCAGAAATCCAAGCCTTAAATCCAACTCATTTGGTTATTTCTCCAGGCCCTTGCTCGCCTAATGAAGCGGGGATCTCATTACAAGCAATCGAATACTTTGCCGGTAAACTGCCAATTTTAGGGGTATGTCTAGGTCATCAAGCCATTGCACAGGTGTTCGGCGCTAATGTTGTTCGTGCTAAAAGAGTGATGCATGGTAAAACCAGCAAGATAAATCACCATGAAGCTGGCTTGTTTAAACAGCTTAATCAGCCACTTACAGTTACCCGTTATCATTCTTTACTAGTTGAAAGTTTACCTGATGGTTTTCAACTTGATGCATGGTTTGATGATCCAATTCATGGCCGTGAGATCATGGCGATGCGCCATAATAGTTTGCCTATATTTGGGGTGCAATTTCATCCAGAAGCTATTTTGACCGAACAAGGTCTTGAGTTACTACAGAATTTTTTAAATTATTAACTTGCTCATTTGGGGCCAATGAGTCGCATTTGGATCCCTTTATCATCTTCTAAACGGCTAACCTTACTTTCCTCTCCAATAATCAATAATTTCCGTTACAACTTTGACCAAAAAAGCTCACAAGTTTACTCCTTTTTTATGATATAAAAGAGCAATAATAAAAGCACTTGCCAAACAGTGGTTAACGTTTAGGCGAGAATATACCAAACATCTTTGATGACAAAGGATTCAATATGACAAGGCTACTGCGCAATACTGCGCTTAGTGCGCTTTCTTTAGCGATCATTTCTGGTTGCAGCGCGACCGCAACTAGCAATAACACCCCAAGCATTTCTAACGCAGCTTCAAGTTACACAGTGCCGCTTGCGACACCTCCTCAAGTTGAACAGCCTTTAACCTTAAATCAGATCATGGCCAATCCTGATTGGATGGGTGTGTTAGCTAAAAATGCTTATTGGGGCGATGATAGTCAGTCAATTTATTTTAATCGACAAGCACATCAGGCGCCACTTGCTGAGGTTTATCAGCAAGGCGTGAGTCAAACTCAGGCAAGTCTTATTAGCTTGAATCAGTTGCATTTAACTGATCAAAAGCACGGTGTGTTGAGTGCAGATAAATCGCAAAAAGCCTATATCTATCAGGGTAATATATTCGTTAAGCAATTAGCGTCAGGGGACGTAAAACAGCTTACCCGCGTGAATACTGCCATTGATGAGGTTAAGTTCCTTAGTAGCGGCGATTTGGCTTATTTTCAAGGTAATAGTGTCTTCAAGATACATCTGCAGACTGGGTTAACTGAGCAGCTAGCAGATGTGCAAATGGCCAATGCCCCTAAAGGGGTTAGCGATCCAGAATCTTACATTGCCAAACAACAGCATCGTTTGATTGCCTATGTTGCTTTGCAGCATAACAAGAGTAAAACCCGCGCTGAATATGCCGAGCAGTTAGCGGCGCAAGACCCGACTTTTGCGGCTAAAACTTGGTATTTAGGCGATGATGAAAAAGTCTCTGATATGAGTCTTTCCGCTGATGGCCGTTACTTAGTGGTTAACTTAGTTGATAAAGACTATAGCTGGCGCAGCGAGCACGACATCATGCCAAATTATCTAGGTAAAGATGGCTATGTTGATGCAGTACCTGCAAGGGCGCGTGTGGCTGAAGACAGTTACCCAGGTGAACGATTGGTGGTCCTAGACTTGGTCGATCACGTTAAGAAAGATATCACTATTGAAGGTCTTGATGGTTACGATGCCGACGTGTTAGCCAGTGTAAAAGCTGAAAATGCCAAAGCCAAAGGCGAGCGTTATAACAGCGAAAAATCGCCACGGGTATTGCAACTGATGCAAGATTGGACTTGGAGTCAAAGTCCGATGCAGTGGCATGAATCTGAAAATAAATTGCTGGTTATGATTGAAGCGGTTGATAATAAAGATCGCTGGATCGCCAGTGTCAACCTTGAAACCGGCAAGCTAAAAACAGAGCACCGTTTACATGATGATGCTTGGGTTAACTACACCTTTAATCAATTTGGTTGGGTGGGAACATCTGAGTCATTCTATTACTTATCTGAAGAGTCTGGTTATTCACAGCTTTATGTTAAAGGTGAAAATGGCAAGACCAGCGCACTTACCAATGGCGAATATGTGGTTGATCAAGTGACCTTATCACCCGATGCGACGCATCTTTATTATCGTGCTAACAAAGACCACCCTGGAACTTATAATGTTTATCGGGTTGAGATTGCTAGCGGTAAAACTGAGCAGCTGACCCAGTGGACAGGTACCCTTGATTATGAGTTAAGCCCTAATGGTCAATCGTTGCTATTAACGGCATCAACAGCCACCCAACCTAATGAGCTGTATGTGCAGCCAATTGGCGGCGAGCTTAAGCAGTTAACTCATTACACCAGTAAAGCGTTTGCAGATTATGCATGGCAAGCCCCTCAAGTAGTAAAAGTACCATCAACTCATGGTGCGAAAGACATTTACGCTAGAGTCTATTTACCTCAGGGCTATGATGCTAATAATGCTGAAAAATATCCTGCTGTAATTTTTAACCATGGTGCGGGTTACCTGCAAAATGCCCATAATGGTTTTTCTGGCTATTTCAGAGAGTTCATGTTCCATAACTTATTAACACAACAGGGTTATGTCGTCATGGATATGGATTACCGTGGTTCTAAAGGTTATGGCCGCGATTGGCGCACCGCTGTGTATCGCAATATGGGTCATCCTGAAGTTGAAGATTTAAAAGACGGCGTTAGCTGGATGGCGGCTAACAGTCATGTTGACGGCGCTAAAGTAGGTACCTATGGCGGCTCTTATGGCGGCTTCTTAACGTTCATGGCGTTATTTAATGAGCCTGAGTTATTCCAAGCGGGCGCAGCACTTCGTCCGGTCACCGATTGGGCTCATTACAATGCACCGTATACCTCTAACATCTTAAATACCCCAGATGTTGACCCCATTGCCTATGAAAAGAGTTCACCAATTGAACACGCACAGGGTTTACAAAAACCATTGCTGATCATGAGCGGTGTGCTCGATGACAATGTGTTCTTCCAAGATAGTGTGCGCTTAGTACAACGCTTGATTGAGTTAGAAAAGCCGATGTTTGAAACCGCGATTTACCCTGTTGAGCCACATGGCTTTAGACAGGCATCAAGCTGGTTAGATGAATATCGTCGTATCTACAAATTGTTTGAGCAAGAGCTAAAGTAATGATGCGTTTTACTTAAGCTGATTTAAACCATAAGGCTTCCATTTGGAGGCCTTATTTGTAACGATAAGCAGCAGTTGAAATATAATTTTCATATAACTAACACAGAATTAAAGGCAGTTTATTTGTGGCAGTGTCGGTAGCAGGTGGCGTAAGGCCAGGAAAAGTCATTGAAGTTGAGCGCAGGCTGTATAAGCAACTGATTATGGGTAAGGAAAAGTTACCCTCGCAGCTTGATGACTTAGATAAGCAGTTAGAAGATGACGCCAATAAACTTGAAGTTGAACGTTTAGCCATTAAAGCACGTTTAGAAGAGCAAGCGCGGGCTCAGTTGGTGTTACAGCGCATATCAGAGCAATTGACTAACACTGTCATAAGCTCCCTTGAGCATCAGCTCAATTCACCTCAGCAGATGTTAGCGCAATCGGGTTTAAAAGAGTCCCATATTTTATTATTGGATTTACTGCTTAACAAAGAACCTGATCTGCGCCGAGTGCGATCGCTTGTTGAAAATATCAGCTGGCTATCGACCGATCTTATCAATTTAATCAATAGCCCAGCCTCGAGTCACCGCAGACCGCAGCGATCAGAAGTCAAAGTAACCGACATTAAGTTAGTGCTTAATTATATTGGCATTGAAAATTTGCAAGCTGTGATCCCTTACTTTTGTTTACGGCATTGGCTGCCATCGGGCAATACTAACCTGATTTGGGCTAGTCGTAAGTTATGGCGTTACAGCATGATCACCGCCATAGCGGCCAAAGCATTGGCAGCGCTGCATCAAAAGGATGTGGCATTGGTTTATAGCGCAGCTTTGATGAAGCAATTAGGCGCAGCGACTATATTAAATGCCAGCGCCAGACAATTTGAAAACACATGGGGAACCTGGCTACGTGAGACCAGCGCCAAAGGGGATAAAACCTTATACGATGCGGTAATGGCCTCAGCATTTCCAGCTGAGGAAGTGTTTGAGCAAGTGATGTCCTATGGTGAGCAGCTTAATTGGCAATTATTGGACTTAATGGATTTTAACCAGAGCCAGCTAACCCAAGTGCTAAAAGAGCTCGATTTAAATTATCACTTTAGCGAGTTTTCCACAGAAAGCGCTATCGTTGCCAAAGCCAGTTGTTATGCCAAGGTATTAATATTAGAGCAATCGCGTTTAATTGAGCCGCAAGAGAAGCGAGTGTTATTTGATTATTATGAATTTACCGAGCAAGAGCTGATCCGTTTAAAATCGCAAAATTACCGCAAGCTTAATTTAGTTTAAAGTCAGGCTTTATCCCCCTTAAGTATGACTAAATCTTGTTTAGTTATGCATTTATGATGAATAGCTAGCTTATTTGAGGCCAAATAACTTTTTTTATGACTATTTATGCTAAAAATAAGCTGTAATAGCACTTTGTATGTGAAGTTTGTTAACTCTTTATGCATTATTCATTTAAGTTATGAATAGTTAACCGCTAAAAACTGGTATTTTGATCACGTTTTAGCTAATAATGACCTGCAAGCTATACAAACATCCGCAGTCAACTTAAACCAAAATCAATACAGCAAGCGGAATAGAGTGACTTAAGTGTCGCTAATAACTTTAAGGAACGAAAAGCAATGAGCGTTGAAATGAACTTAACACGTGCCCAATTTGATGAAGTCATGGTGCCTAACTATGCGCCAGCAGCCGTAATCCCAGTTCGCGGAGAAGGCAGTCGAGTTTGGGATCAACAAGGTAATGAGTTTATTGACTTTGCTGGTGGTATTGCAGTGAATTGTTTAGGTCATTGTCACCCAGCACTTGTTGGCGCCCTAAAAGAACAAGGTGAAAAGCTGTGGCATTTATCAAACGTAATGACCAATGAGCCAGCATTAGAGCTGGCGACGAAACTGGTTAACGCCACGTTTGCTGAGCGTGTTTACTTTGCTAACTCAGGTGCTGAAGCCAATGAAGCTGCACTAAAACTTGCCCGTCGTTACGCATTAGATAATCACGGCCCACAAAAAGATCAAATCATCGCCTTTGATAAAGCATTCCATGGTCGTACCTTCTTTACTGTTACTGTGGGTGGTCAAGCGGCTTACTCTGATGGTTTCGGGCCTAAACCACAAAGCGTTACTCATGTACCATTTAATGATATTGCCGCTCTAGAAGCGGTAATTTCTGATAACACTTGTGCCATCATGCTTGAACCACTTCAAGGTGAAGGCGGTATTATCAATGGTGACCCAGAATTCTTAAAAGCTGTGCGCGCACTTGCTGATAAGCATGACGCATTAGTTATTTTTGATGAAGTGCAAACAGGTGTTGGCCGTACCGGTGAGTTATTTGCCTACATGGGCACCGATATTGTGCCTGATATTTTAACCAGCGCCAAAGCCCTAGGCGGCGGTTTCCCAATTGCTGCAATGCTAACCACTGCTAAAATTGCCGCACATCTTAAAATTGGTACTCATGGTTCGACTTATGGCGGCAACCCATTAGCGTGCGCTATTGGTAATGCTGTTATGGATGTGGTGAATACGCCTGAAGTACTGAATGGTGTTAAGCATCGCGAACAGTTATTCCGTGATGGTTTAGCGGCAATCAATGCCAAATATAATGTGTTCTCAGAAGTGCGTGGTAAAGGCATGTTATTAGGCGCAGTACTTAACGAGCAATATGCAGGCCGTAGCCGTGACTTCTTAGTTGCATCGGTTGCAGAAGGCTTAATGAGCTTGATTGCTGGCGCTAACGTCGTGCGTTTTGCTCCATCTCTTGTTATCCCAGAAGCTGATATCGCTGAAGGTTTAGCACGTTTCGAACGTGCTGTAGCTAAAGTGGTTGCAGGTTAATAGATAAGTAAAGCGTAAGGGTAAAACCTTGCGCTTTTTTATTGGGTTATCGGTAATGAAAAGTCTGTTTGTTGGTGACTTTTTATTACTGGATTATCAAGGAGAGTCAGATGCTAATCATACGACCTATTCGTGGCAGTGATTACGAAGCACTTTACAAGGTCGCCGTTGAATCGGGTCATGGGTTCACTTCCCTGCCAGTCAACGAAGAGCTATTACGCTCTAAAATCGCTAGAGCTGAAGCTTCTTTTTCCAAGCAAGTTGAGAAACCTTTCGATGAAGGTTATTTGATGGTGCTTGAAGATTTAAAAACCAATCAAGTTGTCGGTACCTGCGGTATTGAAGCCGCTGTCGGGATGGAAGATGCCTTTTATCATTACCGTTTAGGCACTGAAGTCTATCATTCTAAACAAATCTCAGTTCGTAACGAAGTGGAAACACTGACGCTTTGCCATGACTACACTGGCGCTGCAGAGTTATGTACGCTGTTTTTAAATAAAGAATATCGCAGAGGCTATAACGGCCGCATGCTTTCTCGCTCGCGTTTTTTATTCCTCGCTCAACATGAGCAACGTTTTGGCAGCACTGTAATTGCTGAAATGCGCGGCGTAAGCGATGAAAAGGGTGATTCACCTTTTTATGAGTGGTTACAAGATCATTTCTTAGGCATTGATTTTGTCGAAGCCGATTATTTATCGGGGTTAGGTAAAAAGGCCTTTATGGCTGAAATGATGCCAAGAAGCCCGATACATGTATGCCTATTGCCAAAAAAAGCACAAAAAGTGATTGGCGAGGTGCATAGAAATACTAAACCTGCGCTGAAGCTATTGCAGGCTGAAGGCTTTAAATTTAGAAATTACGTCGATATTTTCGATGGTGGTCCAACAGTGGAGTGTGCGCTAAGCGACATCCGCGCCGTGAGTCAAAGCCGTCTACTCACGGTCACTATTGGAAAGATGCCTCATGCCGATCATCAATATCTTGTCGCCAATACCTTGTTAGCGGATTACCGCGCAACAGCGGCAAGAATTTTAGTTTCACAAGAGCATGATAACGTCACCTTAAGCCCACAATTAGCTGAAGCGCTAATGGTTGAGCAAGGCCAGCAAATTCGCGTATTAGAACTGTAGGAAACAGCAAATGACACAATTTATCAAAGGCCAATGGTCTAATGGCGAAGGTCATGAAATTACATCACTCAACCCAGCAAATGGTGAGGTGATCTGGAGCGGTAAAACGGCGACAGAAGCCCAAGTTAATAGCGCCATTGATGCCGCAAGAAGTGCGCAGTTTGACTGGTTTATGCTTGGCTATGAGGCGCGTTTAGCCATTGTTGAAGCGTACCGCAGCGAACTTGAAGCGCACAAAGCTGAGCTTGCTGAAGTGATAGCCCAAGAAACCGGTAAACCTCAGTGGGAAACCGCCACAGAAGTGGGCGCTATGATAGGCAAAATTGGCTTATCAGCTGCAGCGCATGATAAGCGTACTGGTACTGAAACTAATGACATTCCCGCAGGTCGCGCCGTTTTACGTCATAAGCCGCACGGCGTTGTTGCGGTATTTGGCCCTTATAATTTCCCTGGTCATTTACCCAATGGCCATATAGTTCCAGCCTTACTTGCTGGTAATACTGTGGTATTTAAGCCATCAGAGTTAACTCCGAAAGTCGCTGAAGAAATGCTAAAACTTTGGGGCAAAGCAGGTTTACCCCAAGGTGTGATTAACTTGGTTCAAGGCGAGCTTGAAACCGGTAAAGCTTTAGCGTCTCACCCGCAAATTGATGGATTATTCTTTACCGGTAGTTCTCGTACTGGTCACTTGTTACATCAGCAATACGCTGGTCATCCAGGTAAAATTCTAGCCCTTGAAATGGGTGGTAATAACCCATTAATCATCAAAGACGTTAAAGAGACTAAGGCTGCTGTACATGACATTATTCAGTCTGCTTATATCTCATCAGGTCAACGTTGTACTTGTGCACGTCGTTTGTACATTCAACAAGGCGTTGCTGGCGATGCATTAATTGCTGAGCTTGTTACTGCGATTAAGCAAATTAAAGTCGGTAGCTGGAATGCGCAGCCGCAGCCATTTATGGGTTCGATGATTTCTGAAGCCGCGGCTAAAGGCATGGTTGCCGCGCAGGCTAACTTATTGGCATTAGGTGCAGAATCACTAATTGAGCTTACTCACGTAGAAGCGGGTACTGGTCTTGTCTCTCCTGGGTTAATTGATGTGACTGCAATTTCAGAGCTGCCAGATGAAGAATACTTTGGTCCATTGCTGCAATTAGTTAGATACCAAGCCTTTGATGATGCTATCGATATGGCAAACAACACTCGTTATGGACTTTCTGCTGGTTTGTTGGCGGATAGCCGAGAAGATTATGATTACTTCTTAGCACGCATTCGTGCTGGTATCGTTAACTGGAATAAGCAAATCACAGGCGCATCTGGCGCAGCACCATTTGGTGGTGTTGGCGCATCAGGTAATCATCGTGCAAGTGCATTCTATGCTGCTGATTACTGTGCTTACCCTGTAGCTTCAGTTGAAGCTGATAGTGTCAGCCTACCTGCTAAATTGAGCCCTGGTTTATCTATCTAGTCACTCATTTTGCAACTAAGGCAATGACTCTTGAGTCATTGCCTTTTTTTAAAGAAGGATTTTATCATGCACACCGACGTTAACGCTTTATTCGCCGCTTTATGGCAAGACTACATCAATATGACGCCCTCGGCGGCAAACATTCAGCAACTGTTAGGGCAGGGAAAACCGATCATTAACGATCATATTGCCCTGCGTACCTTTAATATTGAAAAAGTTAACCTTGCTGTATTGGCGGCTCATTTTGAGTCGCTTGGTTATGTTGCCAGTGGTGATTATCACTTTGAGCAGAAAAAGTTGGTTGCCAAGCATTTCGAGCATCCCGATCCGCATCAGCCTAAGGTGTTTATCTCTGAGCTGTTAGTGGAAGAATTTAGCCCTGAAGTGCAAAGCATTATCCATGGTTTAGTTGATCAAGTGGATGCTGCGGCGACAACTGCGGATAATTTTTTATATTCAGGCTGTCATTGGCGTGTCGATATCGCCACTTACAAAACCTTATTGGCAGAAAGCGAGTACGCAGCTTGGGTTGCGGCCATTGGTTATCGCGCTAACCATTTTACGGTTTCCATTAATGAGCTGCCTGATTTTGAAACCATTGAATCAGTCAATGAAACCCTAAAAGCTGCTGGCTTTACCTTAAACACCGCTGGTGGTGAGATTAAAGGTTCAGCTGAAGTGCTATTAGAGCAGTCATCAACGATGGCAGATCGCATGGCGGTCAGCTTTGCAGATGGTGAGCTGGTGATCCCAACGTGTTTTTATGAATTTGCCCGTCGTTATCCGATGGCTGACGGTAACTTGTATACCGGTTTTGTCGCCGCGTCTGCTGACAAAATCTTTGAAAGTACTAATGCTGCCAAATAATGCTACGAGCTAAGTCGTTAAAATTAATTTAATTTTAACGCTAATGAAAATGCCAAGTAAGTCAGTTTATCTGGCATTTTTCATTGTTAAGTTGCAAGGTTTTAGTACGCCATTAAGGGATTATGTTACGGCGCTACCATCTGGGGTGGTATTGGCAAATATAATGCAAACATGTAAGCCTTTTAACACATCACCACGCTCGAACTTGAGTTGATAACCATATTGCTCAACAATTTCTTTTACAATGGATAACCCCAGCCCATGGCCTAACACGGCTTCATCTAAACGTTTACCGCGATTGGTCAGTTGGCTGATTTGATCGTCATTGACGCCGGGGCCATCATCTTCGATACACAGGGTTAATGTTTGTTGCTGCTGAGATACCGTCAAATTGACCGCTGAATTTGCCCACTTGTAAGCGTTATCTAATAAATTACCAAACAGCTCCATACCATCTTCACGGTGTATCGGCAGGCGACTTATGTCATCGCTGACATCAATGCTGCAATGAATGTTTTTATGGTGATGTACTTTATCTAGAGTGCTAATGAGCGCCTCAAAATCACGTGGCACCACCATTTGCGCTGCTGGCAGCATATCACCAGTAATTCTAGCTGCAGTGAGCTTACGTTCGATCATGTTGCGGATCAGGTCTAATTGCTGCTGCATGGCTTCAGCCGCTTGCGGGTTTGATAAACCCAATACTTCAACTTGTTGCTGCATCACGGCTAATGGGGTTTTTAGGCCGTGGCTTAAATTACCTAAATTATTTCTACTGCGCTCAATTTGATTAGCGGTGTAATCTAATAATTCGTTATAGGTTTCAGCTAAAGGTTTTATTTCAACTGGAATCTTGGTGACTTCTAGGGCATCGATTTCACCTTGGCGTAATTTGGCCAGTGAATCTTGAATGTGTTTAACTGGCTTAAATGATTGGCGTAGAATGATAAAAATACCGCCAATCATTGCCAGTAGCATGGCGATATTAATCGCCAACTTAGTGCCAAACACTTCACTAAAGACCCGCCGGCCAATACTTAAGTCTTGAGCAACCGTAAGGGTGGCAACTTTATCGCCATTGATTGAGCCTATACCAATCGATAATAACTGCATGTCATTATTTTTTGGCCCTTTGGCTTGCCATACCCGGGTTTGATCATGCTGCAATAATTCGATATCTAATTGCACATCCCATAGAGAACGGGAGCGGATCACTTGATCATCGGAGTTAAATTGAAAGTATCGACCTGAATAGGCTGGTTTGTAAAAGCTGGAGAGTTGGTTTTGGTCGATGATAATTTCACCAGCATTGATATGGCTGGCGATAATGATGTGTTCTAAATCTTCTTCGAGACGATTGATGATAGAGTCATGAAACGCTTGTCTTAACATGGACTCAAATAATATGAGTCCGATGACGGTGGCAATAATGATTAAACCGCTAAGCCATAAACTTAGCTTACTGCGGATTGATATCATTCAACAATGCCGTGAAAAATATACCCTTGGCCACGGCGGGTTTCAATGGCGGTTTTACCAAGTTTTTTACGTAAATGGGTAACGTATACTTCAACCACATTTGATTCTTTTTCATCGTCAAATTGATAAAGCTTATCGGTAAGTTGTGCTTTTGAGAGTAATTTCTTTGGCGACATTAAAAATATTTTTAATAGTCTAAATTCCATGGCGGTTAATTCGTAATGCTTGTCACCGATATGCACTCGTTGCTCTGACTCATCAAGGGTAATGCCACCATAACTCAACTGCTTTGATGAGGTATTAAGACGGCCATGGGCACGATGAATAAGTGCCTGAACTCGCGCTAACAGCTCTTGAGCATGAAAAGGCTTACCAAGGTAGTCATCAGCCCCCGCATTAAAGCCTTCGACCTTCTCGTGCCACTGACTGCGCGCAGTGAGCATAATCACCGGCGTATCAATGCCTTTTTCACGCCAAGACTCGACGAGTGTTAAGCCATTACCGTCAGGCAAGCCAATATCCAAAATCACACAATCGTATTGAGTTTCTTTGATGAGGTAATCTGCTTCAACAGCTTTATCGGTTACATCAGTAACGTAGCCGGCTTGTTTTAGTTGTTTTTCAAGCTCAGCAACTAAGAGGGTGTTATCTTCAACGAGTAGCAGTTTCATTTATTTGGCATTCACTTGGTAGTTGGTCAATTGACTCTGGCATCCCATTTGTAGCATCGAGAAATAAATGGATGATATGCCCTTTTTTTATCTTTAACTGTAAATCATAACGCCATTTGTCATCCTCTTGATAGAGGCTGGCATCAATTAATTCACCCTGACAGTATTGTGCAAGTAAAGTGAGGGAATAATCAAGCGAACGAATGCTACCGGATGTAACTAAGCGTTGAACTTCATCATGTGGTAGCTCTGCAGTCATTGCTTGTGATGCTGGTGTTAGAGTCGATATAAGTAGACTGAGTAGTAATGCAGTCAGCAGCCTCATCAGACAGACTCCCATAAAAAAAGTGATAATTAGAATTGCTAATTATCACTTTAATTAATCACCCTTAAATCAAGCTGAAGCTTAACTTAACGAGTGCCATATACCACAATAGTTTTACCGTGAGCTTGAATAAGATTTTGTTCTTCAAGCATTTTTAATATACGGCCAACAGTCTCACGTGAACAACCTACAATTTGACCAATCTCTTGACGAGTGATCTTAATTTGCATGCCATCAGGGTGAGTCATTGCATCTGGTTGCTTAGCAAGGTGTAATAATGTTTGTGCGATGCGTCCAGCAACGTCTAAGAAAGCTAAATCGCCGACTTTTTGGCTAGTGCTGTGCAAACGGTAAGCCATTTGCGCAGTTAACTTCATTAGAATTTCAGGATTAACCTGAATCAGTTGCTTGAATTTCTTGTAAGAAATTTCTGCGATTTCACAAGGTTGTTTGGCACGAACCCAAGCTGTACGTTCAGCTTGTTCTTCGAATAAACCAAGTTCACCAATAAAGTCACCTTGATTAAGGTATGAAAGGATCATTTCTTTCCCTTCTTCATCTTTAATCAATACAGCGACTGAACCTTTAACGATGTAATACAAGGTATCAGACTCTTCACCTGCGTGTATCAAGGTGCTTTTCGCTGGGTATTTATGGATGTGACAGTGTGAAAGAAACCATTCCAAAGTTGGATCAGGTTTAGGCTTGCCAATCAGAGCCATGTGTATTTCCTCGATTGATAAAATGAAAGTAAGGACTATCTAATAAAGTAATTGTACTTGAGTTAATCGTGTAAAACTTTGATGAAGATCGAGTTTAACATTATGAAAAAACAGTCAAGTACGGTATTAAGTTATTAAATTAGAAATTTATTTTTGCAGCTGCACGCCACATTATTATCTAATTTAGCCTTGTCTGTTTTAAATGGCAAGTTGATGTTTCTTTAAAAGCATTGTTTTATCAGATTTTTATCAAGCTTTAGATTGAAGATGAACGATTTATTATGATTAATAGGGATTGGTTTATTGTAAAAATCCCCATTGGTGGTTATTGTTAATTTGATTATCAAAGTTGAATCGCTGCAGTACGAGGTTAGTTTGAAATATTCGCAGAAATTATTAAGTGTTGGCTTAGCCTGCTCATTAGGTTTATTGACGAGTGTCAGTGCGCCAGTCAGTGCCTTTTCAATTCCTCAATCGAAAGCATCTCAAGCGGCTAGTAAATTAGTTCATATCCAATTGCGGGCGGCGGAAGGCAATGCCGACGCACAATTTTTATTAGGGCTAATGAGTTTAGCGGGGCGATTTGTCGACCAAGATATTGATCAAGGCATTTATTGGGTCGAGCAAGCGGCGCTACAAGATCATATTAAAGCGCAGCAAACTTTGGCAGATTTAACCTTTGAAGGAAAGTTATTACCGCGGGATTTAGCGGTAGCAGAAAAATGGTACCAGTCTTTAGCTAAGCATGGCGATCCACGAGCTCACTTTCGATTAGGCTTTATTTACTCTGCTGGTGGCGATGGTGTAACCCGCAGTTGCGGCAAAGCTTTAGAGCAATTCACCCAAGCAGGTGACGAAATTGCGCTGGGGAATGTGGCGTGGATTTTAGCGACCTGCCCTGAAGAAGAGTATCGTAATGGGTCAAAAGCGGTGCAGCTTGCACTGCAATTGCTTGAAAGTAACGCTAACGATCCGACCAACTTAGATAACCTTGCTGCTGCTTATGCCGAAATGGGTGAGTTTGAACTGGCTGTTGATACCCAACAAAAAGCCATTGAAGCATTAAAGCAAAACCCAGAAGTTGCCCAGAGCGATGAATTTATCATGCGACTTGAACAGTATCAGCAAGGCAGGGCTTATCGTGAAATCATTCCATTAATGAATTAAGCAATGTTTTGTTTGAATTGAAACGGCCAACAAGGCCGTTTTTTTGTGGCTAAATTTTAGTGCGCGTGGACAAATCATAGCTATTATTAGCTGATGATTAGAGTCAGTTTATTCATCACGACTAGGCGATCACAATGAATGGAATTGTAGATAATAAATTAAAGCTCTATCAGCTTACGGTGATATTTAGCTTACTGTTTTCGCTAATGGGATTCTCATATAACGTCTGGCGTATGGAGATAACAGAGCATAATAGCAATGTTAGAACAGCAAGTTTTGAAATGCTGCTAGAGCTAGCGCAATTAGAGCAATTGGTCTATGCGGCGCATTACGATAATGATACTGAATTAGGTAACCCTAGGGTGGGATGGGTCAAAGTGGGCTTAATTGAAGATTTAAGTTCATTAACCAATGATCAAGTCAGGCTTAAAGCACAAAATTTAACCTTGGTTTGGTCAGAACAATGGCAACAGATGCTAGAGAGCGAAGCTGCAAGTATGGAGATTACCGCTAAAATTGATTTGGTTCGGGCTGAGATAAAACGCTTACTGGTCTCGTTAAATTAACGGTTTAACAGGGCGAGTTGAAATGTTTTTAGTCTTAATTGAACGCGGCTTATAAGGGCGCTTCAAAGAGCAAGTGACAGGAACAGCGAATAATAGAAGCAGGTTTGCTGATATGCCCAAGTGCGCTAACAGATAAATAAGGGGGAATTAACACCCAAGAGCACATCAACTATCGTTCTTTCGCCTGAAGTCCCGACAGCGAGAATGATAATGGTTTAGGCTTAAATTAAGCTTAACCTGCCAAGTTTACTTGTATTACTTGTATTACTTGTATTAGTCGTTGCTTATTCTGCTGAGCTAGCATCATCGAGCTGTTGTACTTCATCGGCAGCTGCTTTTTTCTGCATAATATCTTTAATCAGTGGGGTTAATATTAACTCCATTGCTAATGACATCTTGCCACCAGGCACGACTAAAGTATTGATGCGTGACATAAACGAGCCGTCAATCATTCTTAAGTAATAAGGAAAATCAACATTGTCAATATCTCTAAAGCGGATCACCACAAAACTTTCGTCTAAGCTGGGGATGTCTTTAGCGCTAAATGGATTGGAGGTATCAACTGTAGGAACTCGTTGAAAGTTGATATGGGTGCGAGAAAATTGTGGCGTCATATGCTTAATATAATCATCCATACTGCGCACAATCGAGCCCATGACTTTTTCACGGCTATGGCCTCTGTCTGAGGTATCGCGAATAATTTTTTGAATCCACTCTAAATTGACAATGGGCACCATACCAATCAATAAATCTACGTGCTTGGCAACATCAGCATCTTCAGTGACGACGCCGCCATGCAAACCCTCGTAATACAGCATATCGGTTTTTTCAGGTAATGGGTGCCACTGGGTAAATGTGCCGGGCATTTGGTTAAATGGCACCGCTTCATCAAAAGTATGTAAGTAGCTACGGGTTTGGCCTTGGCCTGTTTCGGCATAGCTTTTAAAGCACTCTTCAAGTTTGACGAAATTATTGGCTTCAGGGCCAAAGTAACTGAGGTTGTTATTTTCAGCCTGTGATTTTCGAATTAATACTTCCATCTCTGCACGGGTGAAGTTATGGAAACTATCCCCTTCAATAAACGCTGCATTAATGCCCAGCTGGCGGAAGATATGAGTAAATGCTGTGGTCGTTGTTGTTGTGCCTGCGCCAGATGAGCCAGTAACAGCAATAATGGGGTGTTTAATAGACATTTATCCTACCTAGATCAAACGTGAAGAAGTTAATTATGATGACAATTCAGTATTTTATAATCCGTTAGTCATTCACATTCACATGTTTCAACCTGAAGAAAAACAGACTCTATTTATACGGCTTGAAACGGGTTAGGTCAATCTTGCATTAAAAGAATGGCTCTTTGTCATCACTGTTTGGATGAATGATCTGCTGTTTTTGTCTAATGGCAATGGATTCATCTTCTTCGCTAAATTCAACGATGAGTTCGCCTTGTTTTAAAGCTTGTTTACATTGATTTATGGCATTTTGTAACTGAGCGTCATCGGTTTGGCCAAAAGAGCCATCTTCAATTTGGGTAAACAAGTACTCTTTAATTAAATTGTCTAATGTTGCTGGTGGCAGTTGTAGCAAGGCATCATAAGGAATAAGCATAATTAGCTCTTTAAAAAATGGATAATTCTTGATTCAAGGTAAAAACGTGGCTTCCAAGGAACGCCGCCGCTGATAAAGCCAACATGGCCGCCCTTAGGGTGTAACTCGTATTCCACATGTTCTGATAATTCTACTGCCGCAGGAATGACATCATCGGTCATGAAAGGATCGTCTTGAGCATGGATAACTAAGGTCGACTTGCTGACATTTTTTAAAAAAGGCTTACCACTGGCTCTTTGGTAGTAATCATTAACGTCAGCAAAACCGTGTAAAGGAGCCGTCACTTTATCATCGAATAAATAAAAGGTGCTTAATTGCTGAATTTGCGCTTCAGTGACGGGCATTTTCTCAACCAAATTGCTTTGCAGTACTTTGCTGTGCATTTTGGCTTGCAGTTGCTTTATTAAATGCTGCTGATAAATTTTTGAAAAGCCCTTTTCTAATTTTTTAGCACAGGCTGCGAGCCACAAAGGCGCTGAAACAATTATGGTTTTTTCTAGCAAGCTTTGCTCGCCTTGTTCACCTTGATATTTTGCCAGTACATTGCCGCCTAGGCTGTAGCCGACGGCATACAGTGGTGATTCTGGGTACTGCTGATGTAACTGAGTTAGGGTAAAGTGAATATCTTCGGTGTCGCCACTATGGTAACTTCTGGCTAACCGATTTGGCTCGCCTGAGCAACTACGGTGATGATGGACAACAGCGCATAAGCCATGGTTTTGGGCGGTTTGTAGCATACGCCTGACGTAGTGTGATTCACTACTGCCTTCAAGTCCATGGAGGATCACTAAAATTGGCTGGCCATTTTGCGGCTTGCCTAACCAATCCAAATCAATAAAATCACCGTCAGTCAGCTCTTGGCGCTGTCTGTGGGTGTCTGGTTTGGCCACCTTAAATAAAACAGGTAAAATCGTTTGAATATGAGGACTTACTGCCCACCATGGTGGAGTGAAAATCTTTTTCATAAGGGTATGTATAGTGCAATAGTTTGTGAATGTTCAAACGTATGTTTAAATGTTGTTAGCGACCACTTTATCACAGATGTTTGCAGCAAGGGATAACTATGAAACGAAGAACCTTTTTGGCTGGCGCCTTTACCGGTACCGCTGCGCTGGCCTTGGGTGTGAGTTTATACACCCCAGACATTACCGATCATCCTGATGAAAATCATCGTTTACTTTTTAATGTGCTAATCCCTATTTTTATGGATGGCACTTTGCCAGAAGTTGCTAATTATCGCGAAGCCTTTATTAATCGTACCATAGTCGCGATTAATCAAACCATCAGTGTGCTGTCTGATGATCAAAAAAGCGAGATTAATCAGCTATTAAATCTACTTGAGAGCCGGATGGGTTTATTGCTGCTAACGAGTAGCCTGACGCCATTGATGCTTCGCTCTGCTGATGAGTTAGTGTTGATGCTAGAAGAGTGGCGCCATCATTTTCTGCAAATGCTGCAAACTGCCTATCTTGGCTTACGGGAATTAGTGCTATCCAGTTATTATGCCTGCCCAGAGCATTGGGGACGGTTACATTACGCTAAACCCACTTTTTTGACCGCCTAATTTTCTTTGATGTAAACCGTGTTTAGGAGTGAGACGTGGCCGCTAATATTATTGACCCCATTACAGAAGGTTTAAAAGCCGGCTGGCAACATATTGATGCGAGTAAACTTGAAAACGATCAGCATTTTGAAGCAGACGTAGTGATTGTCGGCACGGGCGCGGGGGGCGGAACGGCAGCTGAAATCCTCACTCAAGCGGGTCTTAAGGTCATCATGGTTGAAGCTGGACCACTTAAATCGTCCAGTGATTTTAATATGGAAGAGCGCCGTGCTTACCCTGATCTATATCAGCAAGCAGCAGCGATGAAAACCGCTGACAAAGGTATTGGTATTTTTCAAGGTCGCAGTGTGGGCGGCTCAACGACGGTTAATTGGACCACCTCAATTCGTACACCTGAGCAAGCCTTAGCATTTTGGGCCCAAGAAAAGTCAGTTAAAGGCCTATCGTCAGAAAGCTTATTGCCATGGTTTGAAAAAATGGAAACGCGGCTAAATATCAGCGAGTGGCAATTTCAACCTAACCGTAATAATGCGGCCTTAAAAGAAGGCTGTGAAAAACTCGGTTGGGAATATACGGTGATCAAACGTAATGTTAAAGGTTGCTGGAATACAGGTTATTGCGGTATGGGGTGCCCGGTTAACGCTAAGCAGTCTATGCTGGTCACCACCATACCGAGTGCCTTAGAGCAAGGCGCTCAGTTAATATCAAACGCTAAAATTACTGATCTACAGCATAAAGCCGATAAAGTGACTGGTTTAATGGCCAAAGCGCAAGTTGCTTCAGGTCATGGTGTGACGCTCACTTTTAAGGCGAAACACTACATCCTTAGTGCGGGTGCTTTTCATACGCCGACGATTTTAATGCGTGCTAATACCCCAGATCCTTATCAGCTTTTAGGTAAAACTTTTCTTCATCCTACTTTGTTATCAGGCAGCATTTTTGATAAGCAAATTGATGGCCATAGCGGCGCGCCGCAATCGATATATTCCGATGAATTTGTATGGCGTGATGGCGCTGCTGGAGAGCTGGGTTATAAATTAGAAGTGCCCCCGATCCATCCAGTATTAATCGCATCAAAAACCATTGGTTATGGTCGTAGTCATGCCGAGTTAATGACCCAGTTTAACAATTTACAGGTGATGATTGCCTTAGTGCGTGATGGCTATTCGGCTCAGTCTCCAGGTGGGCAAGTACGCTTAACTGATACCGGCTTTGCGTTAGATTATCCGCTACAAAAACCTTTTTGGGATGCGGCGAGAAGGGCGTTTGCCACTATGGCAGAGCTGCAATTTGCTGCAGGTGCTAATGCCGTGTTGCCCATTAATGATGGTGTTGGCAAGCAGCTTAACTGGCAACAAGCCAAGCAAACCATTGCCACTATGGATATTGGTTTATTAAAAACCATTGTAGCCTCTGCCCATGTAATGGGCGGTTGCGCTATGGGAGAAGATAAAACCCTATCGATGGTCAATAGTGAGGGGAGCTCCCATTATTTTGAAAACTTGTCAGTTATGGATGGCTCCATGTTTCCAACTAGTTTAGGTGCTAATCCGCAGCTATCGATTTACGCGATTGTGGCCCGAAATGCGACCTTATTGGCAGAGCGTTTAAAGCCGTCAGTTAAGGTTTAATGCTATGTGATTTTGTTAGTCTGCAGCGGTATTAAATTGCGTGTAAATTTTTAAAATCATCATGGTTAATCCCGAATAATGATAAGTAGTTATCGGTATTTTCATTTGCGCAATGCTGATTCGCTTTAATCTCTGGGGTAACAGTGTTGAGTTTTGTTAGTAGCATTTGCTGGGATTTACGTTCCAGCATTAACTCAATGTCGAGCATCTGCTGATATTCATTAGCTTTAATATGCTCTTTCGCTAAACGGCGCAAGGTGCGATAAGGGTTAACGACCTTGGTGTCCCAATCGTTTATGGTAGCCGCTAACGCTTGCCATTGGACTAAGGGCAGTAGATAGCCTTTTTTATCAAGGTATTGCGCCAGTAGCAGCATGTTAACATTCACTTGGTAAGCATCCTGAAGGCTGATGTAGCGCTTAGGTTCAATAGCGTATTGGCTTTCACATTCTCGCCATAGTAATGAATTAAACTGCTGCACTGATCCTATCCCTTGTTATCTGCATTATGAATTAACCGATACCAAACTCTTGTTCGATGATTTCAATTTCTTCTTGTAGCTCAAACCAGTTCATTTCACTTTCGTCCATTGATTGGGTGAGCGTGGTTCTTTCATTGAGTACTTTGGTCATTTTAGCTTTATTTTCAGCTTCATAAAGTGAACCATCAGCTAACTCTATTTCTAATTCTGCTAATCTGGCAGTGATTTTTTGTTGCTCAGTTTCTAACTTTATTTGTTTTTTACGCAGTGGCGATACTTTTTGTCTTAGCTCTGCTTCAATGCGTTTTTGCTGCTTTTTATCAATACTTGGAGTTGCCGAGCTATCTTTACTGCTATTGGACTGAGCCGCTTTAGCCGCATCTAATAACCATTGATGATAGTCATCTAAATCACCTTGGAATGGTTTAACAGCGCCTTGGTCTACTAAGTAGTAATCGCTACAGCTTAAACGTAAAAGATGTCGATCATGTGACACAATCACCATCGCACCTTCAAATGTTTGCAGCGCCATGGTCAATGCGTGACGCATTTCTAAATCCAAGTGGTTGGTGGGCTCATCGAGTAACAGTACGTTAGGACGCTGCCAAACTAATAGCGCCAACACTAAGCGCGCTTTTTCGCCACCAGAGAACGGTCTAACGGGGGCAAGTGCCATATCGCCATTAAAACCAAAACCGCCGAGAAAGTTTCTAAGTTCTAGCTCTTTTGCGTTAGGCGCTAATCGCACCATGTGCTGTAACGGGGTATCATCAAGACTTAAAAATTCAATTTGATGCTGAGCAAAATAACCAATATTCATTCCTGGATTAGGTTGGTATCTACCCGTTTTGGGTTGTAATTGACCCGATAGCAACTTAATTAAGGTTGATTTACCCGCGCCATTTCGGCCCAGCAAGCCAATACGTGCACCTGGTACTAAGTTAAGCTCCACTTCGCTAAGGATGGTTTTATCATCATAGCCAATAGAGACTTTCTCCATAGTCACTAATGGGTTAGGCAAGGCTTCAGGCTCACGAAATGCCATGTGAAATGGACTGTCTGCATGGGATGGCAGTAAGTTAGCCATTTTCTCCAGCGCTTTTAAGCGGCTTTGGGCTTGTTTAGCTTTACTGGCTTTGTAGCGGAAGCGGTCAACAAAGCTCTGCATATGTGCCCGTTCTTTTTGTTGACGCTCATAGGCCACTTGCTGCTGCGCCATACGTTCGGCGCGGATCCGCTCAAAGGAGCTGTAGTTGCCTTTGTAGTAATTAAGCTTAGTATGTTCAACGTGAACAATTTCATCCACGATACCATCAATAAAATCGCGGTCATGGCTGATTAAGATCAGGGTACCTTGATAGGCCTTAATCCAGCCTTCTAGCCAGTACATGGTGTCTAAATCTAAATGGTTGGTGGGCTCATCCAGCAGCAGTAAGTCTGAGCGGCACAACAGTGCTTGAGCAAGGTTGAGTCGCATTCGCCAACCACCTGAAAAGCTCTTTACAGGATTGCTTTGCTCCGCTTCGCTAAAGCCTAGGCCTGCCAACAATGAGCCGGTGCGAGATTTAATCGCATAGCCGCCAATCGCATCAATTTTACCGTGGATGAGGGCAATTTTATGGCCGTCATCTTCATCTTGAGCTTTGTTTAATTGAACTTCAAGCTCTCGAAATTCACTATCACCATCAAGCACATATTCCAGTGCAGACACCTCTAGCGCAGGCGTTTCTTGGGCTACAGTGGCTATTTGCCAACCAGCAGGAAGGCTAAACTCACCCTTGTCAAGTTGTAACTGCCCCAAAATCAACGCTAACAGGGTTGATTTTCCGGTTCCATTGGCCCCGACCAGTCCCACTTTATGGCCCGGGTAAACGGTAAGGTTGGCATCATCGAGTAAGGTTTTAGTTCCGCGAATGAGCTGAGCTTGGCTGATGTTGATCATGAATAGCAACTTGATTGGAGTGAATACGTAAAGTGCAGTGATAATAACGTATCCCAATGCTGAATGACATTTTATTTCTGTGAAATAGTGAGACGCTTTGGCTGAAATCATGGCAAAATAGCGTCACAGGAATTGCACAATTACATTAGAAAAATAACAACATTATGCCAAAAATTAAAAAGCGCTTCGTTGCAGGAGCAAAATGTCCTAAATGTCACGCCCAAGACAGTATCGTATTATTCAAAGAAAATGGTATTGAAACTGTGGAATGTACTGATTGTGATTACCGAGAGCAACAAACGGAAGCTAAAGTGGCTGAAAAAGCCAATGGCAATATGATCGGAGTATTTAAGCCAGATTAGCGGCTGGAGTAACTGGCTTTGCTTCTCAAGAATATTGAGTTTGGCCTAGTGTTTAAGTTGATACAGGCTGTTTAAGTTGAGGCTAGCTGGTGAGGTCGATAATCAGTACTTAGCTAAAATGAAAGCGACTAAAAATCACTTTTAGTCGCGGCTAGCCTTCTTTTTGTGCCAGTGATGTTGGCGCATCACTTTCTTCGATGATTTTCTTTTTATGATCAGTTAATACGATGATAACTTGACGATTATTGCTCATAAGCTCGTCAAAGCGTGAATTGATTTCTTTCAAATCTTTAATGTAATCAGGGTCATCTTTTTCTTTTTTATGCCAATAGCGATTACGATCAAGTTTTTGGATTTCACTGGCGCGCAGAATTTCGAAGTAGCTGTTTTCTTGCTTCAATCGATACACTTCACTATCAAGCAGCTGAATTAACTTCTCTTTTGAAATGGTTTTTTTCTTCAGTAGGGCTTTGAGCGGGTCTTCTTTAAGGACAACTTTATCAGAGTCGATTTCGGTAGTGATCCCTAATTGAAATTCAATTTTGTGCTGACGATACTCTTTCGGGCAGACAGTTTGACTAAAGACGACGCGTTCATCTTTCATGCATTTATAAATGCCATTGGCTGATGCGATAGGGCTTGCAATCAACGCTAGCAAAATGAATGTTTGTAATAGTCTACTTGGCATGCGGCCACAGATCCTTTTGTCTAACCGATATCGTATCAACTTAGGTGTTGGGTTTATATCAGAAGGTTACCGCTTGGAGGCTCAATATCCATTGAGTTCCGCTGGTTGTTAATTATTATAGTCGGTTATTGCTGTAATGCTTTAGCATACTTTTTAACTATGGCTTAATTTTGGTGAGAATGCCAGTTTTTTGACGCTGGTTTTATAATGTAATAGTAAAAAATCACTATAAATTTGTAATACTTAGTAGACAGTGGGTTAAGTCTTACACTGTCAATGGCGAATGGCTTAACGACTAAAAGTAAGGTTATTGATTCGGTGAGGTTTTCGCCAAAATTCAGTAATAAGTATTACAAAGTGATGATATGTTTCTGATTTAGCAATTACGATCGTAAGGCTTAGTGAATCCTCTTCTAAGTATTACTATCGAACAAGCCAACTAGCGAATGACTTAACGGCTAAAACTCAGGTTGTCGATTAGGCGAATATTGGCTAAAAAGGGCAGTAAAGCGAATTTCAAAATAACTATCTATTTGGATTAAAAATCATAATCATAATCAGAGTCAGCAATTAGACTAGTAAGACTTAGTGAATTCTCTTCTAAGTCTTACTAACGAACAAGCCAATGGTTTAACGACTAAAAGTTAGATTGTCGATTAGGCGAGTATTGCCCAGATAGGCCGCGACAAGTATAACAAAATGGTTATCTTCAGCTGTCACTGGGGCTAAAGTCGCTGCGTTTCTTACCGCTAAAAAGTCCATTTTAAAACCTGCATCAATGAGCTGTTGTTTAGCTACTTCAATGGCTAGCTCAATGGTTTCTCCAGCGGTCACTTGAGCGGCAACATAATCCATTACCTTCTTTATGCTTGTGGCTTGGATTTTTTGCTGGGCAGATAAATAGCCATTTCTAGAGCTCATAGCGAGCCCTGATGCTTCTCGAACAGTGTCGATGCCGATGATGTCGATAGGCAGAGATAAGTCTTCAACCATGGCGGTGATGACCATCAACTGTTGATAATCTTTACGACCAAATAGGGCGATATCCGCTTGAACAATATTAAATAGTTTACAAACTATGGTTGCCACACCGCGGAAGTGTCCGGGACGACTGGCGCCGCAAAACTCTTCGCCTATTTTAGGTACTTCAACAAAGGTCTGATTCTCTAAGCCTTTAGGGTAAATAATCTCTGGTGTCGGTGTGAATAGTAGCTCTGCACCCGCATTAATCAGTGCATTCTGATCATCTGCTAGGGTGCGCGGGTAAGCTGCTAAATCTTCATGTTGTCCAAACTGCATTGGATTAACAAAAATAGACACCACCACATGATCGGCTCTTTTAAGCGCTTCAGTAACTAATCTAATGTGACCTTGGTGTAAATTGCCCATGGTTGGCACAAACGCAACGGTTTCACCTTGCATATGCCATTGCTTTACTTGCTTTCTAATCTCAGCAATATTCGCGGTGGTGATCATCATTTTTACCTAAACTATTTATCCAAAATATCTATCGATTTAATTAATTGGTTCACTATTAATTAATTGGTTCACTATTAATTAATTGGTTCACTATTAATTGGTTCACTATTAATTAAATGAGTGTTCATCAGCAGGGAAACTGCCATTGGCAACTTCTTCGATATAGGCTCTTATTGCCGCGCGTATTTCGCCAGTTTGCTTGAGGTAGTTTTTAGAAAACTTTGGAATGTAACCACTGGAGATCCCCAGTACATCATGCATGACCAAAATTTGGCCATCAGTATCAGGACCTGCACCAATACCAATTACCGGTATGGTAAGCGCTTCAGAGATTTTTTTCGCGAGTGCAGTTGGAATGCATTCAACTACTAATAATTGCGCGCCAGCGGCTTCTAAAGCTTTGGCATCATCAATCATACGTTGGGCTTTATCTTCTTCTCGGCCCTGAATTTTAAAGCCACCAAATACGTGTACTGATTGCGGAGTTAACCCAAGGTGAGCACAGACAGGAATACCGCGTTCAGTGAGCATTTTAACGCTTTCAAGTAGCCATTCACCACCTTCCATTTTTACCATGGTTGCACCTGCTTGCATTAGGGTGCTGGCATTGCGCATGGTTTGTTCCGGTGTGGCGTAACTCATAAAAGGCATATCTGCGATAAGTAGGGCGCGTTTACAACCGCGGCTGACGCTGGCGGTGTGATAAGCAATGTCATCAACGGTCACAGGTAAGGTGTCATTGTGGCCTTGGAGCACCATGCCTAAGGAGTCGCCAACAAGAAGCACATCGACACCTTCGCTATCAAATGCGCCGGCAAAGCTGGCATCATAAGCGGTAAGGGCGGTAAATTTTTTACCTTCTTGTTTGAATTTTATCAGGGTTGAGCTAGTGACTTTTGACATAATAAACTCTGCAAAGAAATCATATTCAAATAATGGAAAT
This sequence comes from Shewanella sp. 10N.286.52.B9, assembly GCF_002873635.1. Lineage (NCBI taxonomy): Bacteria > Pseudomonadati > Pseudomonadota > Gammaproteobacteria > Alteromonadales > Shewanellaceae > Shewanella > Shewanella sp. 10N.286.52.B9. The sequence continues at coordinate 40,074 of NZ_MCTY01000157.1, read as the reverse complement.
ACACTCTGAGCTACCATTACAATGGGTTAAATTTGAATTAACTCAGCTCGCATTTCAGTGGTAATAAGGTGTTGTAATTTAGTGTTACATGGTAGCACTAAATCGGCAGCAATATCTGCCAGTGGTATTAGCACAAAACTGCGTTGTTTCATGCCGTAATGGGGGACTGTTAATCTCGGTAAATCAACCATTAGCTCGCCATATAATAAAATATCGAGATCTAATGTTCTTGGTCCCCAGCGCAAATCTCTCACTCTACCTTGCTCATTCTCAATGGCCTGAAGGGCATCAAGTAAATCGATAGGGCTAAGAGTGGTGCTAAAGCTAACTACGGCATTGACATAGTCAGGTTGCTTTACATCGCCCATTGGTCGTGAGCGATAATAATGAGAGACCTTTATATGATGATCTTGCCCTAAGCTTTTTATTGCAGTAACTGCATTATCTAATTGCTGCTCTGGGTTTTCAAGGTTAGCGCCAAGGGCAACAAATACCCTTGTTGCCTTTTCAGCGGCTTTGGTCGCCCTAGTGTGAACCTTAAGTGGTTTATGACTCATTGTTATTCTTGAGTATTAGCAGGCTTTGGAGCTGACTTAGGCTTATTAGGGCGTCTACGTTTACGCTGCTGGGCGTTACGATTTCTGCTTGGGCCATTCTTGTTACCGCTTTTGGCGATATCAGTACGTTGTTGCTCATCGGCTTCAACAAATGACTGCCACCAATTGGCAATTTTACCAATATTGCCCGCTTCGGCTTCGCCGCGCAGTAATAATAAATCATAAGCAGCGCGGAATTTAGGGTGCTCTAATAATTTGAAGGCACGGGTGCCTTGGCTACGTTCTAGACGCAATTGTAGCTGCCAAATATCTTTTGCCGGAGTACTGAAGCGGCGTGGAATGCTAATGGTGCGACATTGCTGCTCCATCACATCACCCATAGCGGCAACATGAGCATCGTAATGACTTAAGCCACTTTCTAAGGCAATATCATCAGCACGTTGCTTGAGTGGATACCACAATAATGCCGCATAAAAGAAGGCGGGCGTTACCGGTTTATCTTGGCTGACGCGTAAGTCGGTACTGGCCATGACTGCCGTTAGCATTTTAGCGGTATTGCCACTGGGTTGCTCTTTGATTAACGCAGCAATTTGCGGAAATAGCGGCGCAAATAAACCAAAATCTTGCATCATGTTGTAGTTAGCTTCTGCTTTGCCAGCAAAAAATAACTTTAGCACTTCTTCGTACATACGCGCTGCAGGGATATCTTTTAATAATGGCGCTAATTCTTTTATTGGCGCAGCCGTTACCGGCTCAATGGTCATATCCAGTTTGGTAGCAAAGCGCACCGCACGTAACATCCGCACCGGATCTTCACGGTAACGAGTTTCAGGATCGCCAATCAGCTTGATGACTCTAGCATCGATATCATGAATACCACCGCCGTAGCTGTGGATAGAGTAGTCGCTAATGTCGTAATACAGGGCGTTAATAGTAAAGTCGCGACGTTCAGCGTCTTCATCTATTTCACCGTAGACATTGTCACGAAGTAGACGACCTTCAGCATTGGATTTGGAAATTTTGTCATCATTTTCATTGTGATGACCACGGAAGGTGGCGACTTCGATAACATCACGGCCAAAAACAATGTGTGCCAATCTAAATCTGCGGCCCACTAAGCGTGAATTTCTAAAGAGCTTTTTAATTTCTTCAGGGGTCGCATTGGTGACCACATCAAAATCTTTCGGCTCCATACCTAATAGAATGTCACGAACACCACCGCCAACTAGGTAAGCTTTATAGCCAGATTTACTGAGTCTATAGAGTACTTTTAACGCATTTTCACTTATTTGGCGTCGAGAAATAGTATGGGCATCTCTGGTGACAATGTCCAAACGCAGGCCGTCATCTTGGCTTTGTGGCTCAATGACAGGAGTGGTTTTATTGTCTTCAAACAGCTGTTTGCAGAATTGACTTATACGGCGAAAAATAATACACCTCGAACGACATTATTAAATGGTTAAAAATCTGGCGGCTATGATATACCAAATGTTACTGAATGAGTATATCACTGCTCAATCAGAATCTCAGATAGTTGTGGAATTTGGCTAATCGCAAATTGCTCTGCGGCCTGTTTTAGCATGACATCGACATCATCAATATCAACTTGTTGTTGCCCAAGAAAGCGCAATGCGGCATTGATGCTGGCTTGGGGACGTTTTCGATCAATGGCATTAGCATAATTTTGCTTTGATAATTTAAACCCTGGCTTGGTGCAGGCTAAAGGTAGATGCAGCCAATTGGGGGAGTTAAAGCCCAAAATATTATTCATGCTTATTTGGCGGCAGCTGGTTTCCAGTAGATCGCAGCCTCTGACTATTTCAGTGATCTGTTGAAAGGCATCATCTAACACCACAGCTAATTGATAGGCGTAAAGGCCATCACTGCGTTTGATGATAAAGTCTTCAGCCGCAAAGCTGTGCTTTACCGTGACACTTCCCATCACTAAATCAGTAAAATGTTCAACCTGGGCGCTATTTCTGATACGAACGGCGCCTTGGGTTAATCGAGGGCGTAGCTGACCACAGCGGCTGTCATAAACGCCGCCCATTTGTTGAATTTTTTTTCGAGTGCAATGGCAAAAATAGCTAAGATCTTCTTTTAAGAGCTGCTCAATATGCTGCTGATAGATATCAAGCCGATGGCTTTGAAATAGCTCTGTATCATCCCAATGCAGGCCATAAGCCTCTAAGGTGGTCAATATATCACTGCTTGCACCAGCCACTTCTCTTGGTGGATCTATATCTTCAATCCTGACGAGCCATTTACCCTGTTGCTGTTTTGCCCGCAGGTAACTGCCAAGGGCTGCAATAAGGGATCCAAAATGTAACGGGCCAGATGGGGACGGAGCAAAGCGACCAATATAAGCGGATGAGTTCAGCGACATAGCTTTTGCCTCGATTTATTGGTGTCGACCTAAAAGGTTACTACTTTTATGCCATAGCCGATAAACAAGTTCTGTTAATCCTAAAAGTAAAAATCAAAAAATACAAAAGGCGAGAATAATCTCGCCTTTTGGTATCAATACTGCCCCGCCTCATAAATAGCAAGCTAGCAGTTTTGCTGTGTGACAAATGCATGGGCTATATTAGCCAGCCATTTGTCTTTCTTTTATTTCTGCAAGCGTCTTACAATCGATACATTGATCAGCTGTTGGACGTGCTTCTAAACGGCGAATACCGATTTCAACACCACATGAATCACAGAAACCGAAATCGTCTTCTTCAATTTTTTGTAGTGTTTTTTCAATTTTCTTGATCAGCTTACGTTCTCTGTCGCGTGCTCGAAGCTCTAAGCTAAATTCTTCTTCTTGAGCTGCACGGTCAACAGGATCTGGAAAATTAGCAGCTTCATCTTGCATATGGTTCAAGGTGCGATCAACTTCTTCGCGTAACTGATTACGCCAAGCGTCTAAGATGATCTTAAAATGAGAGCGTTGCTCTTCACCCATATACTCCTCGCCAGCTTTCTCCTGGTAAGGTTCTACACCTGCGATAGCGAGTACGCCAAGTTTTTTGGTGCCTTCAGGCATAACGCATCTCCTGTAATAATTAGTGATTTTATGTGCGTCTAAAATTTATGGCCGCTATCTATAGCAGAAACTCTAGAGCGTGGCAAATTATTTGATTAGTAAGTTATACTTTTTTGAACTAAACAATGACTTTGCACTTACGAGTAATTTTGCTGGATAGCGCCGACAGTTCGGTTTGATATGCTAACACTTCAACCCCACTGTTAACTGCTTGCTTTAATAATTGTGCATATTGTGGATCGATATGCGCAGCAGCTTGAACGAGATTAATGCCGCTATGTTGGACGACAAAAAGTAATACCGCTCTGTGACCTAGACTAGCCATATGCATTAACTCACGCAAATGCTTTTGTCCACGAGTGGTAACTGAGTCAGGAAAGTAGCCTACTGCTTGCTCTAATAATGTACAGCTCTTTATCTCAACGTAACATAAAGGTTTAGTTTCATCACTGAGTAAAATGTCGATACGACTATTTTCATCACCATATTTCACTTCTCTTTTTAGTGATGCATAACCGCTAAGTTCAGTAATGACACCATTACTAATCGCCTCTTCGGCTAATGCATTGGCGCGGCCGGTATTAATGCCAATTAAATGATTGTCGGGGGTGGCACTGAGCTCCCAAGTATTTGGGTATTTTCTTTTGGGGTTATCTGAGCTGGAAAACCAAACTGTTTCACCGGGAAACAAACAGTTTTTCATCGAACCAGTATTGGGGCAGTGAATGGTGATTTCGCTACCATCATCAAGTTGCACATCGGCCAGAAAACGTTTGTAACGCCTCAATAAAGTACCTTGTTGTAAGGGAGGGCTAAAGTCCATTAAAAAGAATGCTCCTAAAATTATTTATTAACAATTATTTTTACTAAATGATGCTGAATTAGTCACGTTCATTTAGTGATTTACAGTACACTTAGCTTATTGGTTATCTAAGTTACAACGCAAGCATAACAAGGACATTACAATGGAAATTATGACGATTACCCTAACACGAGAAGCGCCACAGAGCCTTTGGGGTAAAGCAGATGTGAGCTTTCAAGGCCATCAAGCGCTGATCCATTTATCTGCAGCAGATGAATTACGTCAAGTACAAATGGCGGCTAGAAAAATTCGTAGTCAGGGTATTAGCAAGGTGCAGCTTGACGGTGAGTTATGGAGCCTTGATTCGCAATGGGCTTTTTCTCAAGGTTTTACCACGGCCAAAGGCCCATTTGAAGTACTCTGGTGTGGTGACGTGAGCACTCAAGCCACTTTATCTCATCGCTTTGAAGCGGCAAGTTTCGCGCGCAAATTAGTTAACGAAACCCCTGAAGAATTGTCTCCGGTTATTCTTGCCGAGCACGCAGCAAACTGGCTCAAAGACATTGGTGGCGACAAGGTCAGTTTTGATATTTTTGAAGGCCAAGAATTACTCGAAAAACAATGGATTGGTTTACATGCGGTTGGCCGTGGCAGTGAGCGTCCGCCAGCGATGCTAGTGCTTGATTTTAATCCACTCGCAGCCGATGCCAAAGTATCCACCGCTCTTGTGGGCAAGGGCATTACCTTTGACTCTGGCGGTTACAGCATTAAGCCTTCAGAGGGCATGCTGGATATGAAATGCGATATGGGCGGCGCGGCAACAGTGACAGCAGCGCTGGGTCTAGCCATGAAAGCCGGTCTGAATAAGCGGGTTAAATTGTTTCTGTGTTGCGCCGAAAACCTCATCAGTGGCAACGCTTACAAGTTAGGTGATATTTTAACCTACAAAAATGGCGTTACCGTTGAAGTGGTTAATACCGATGCTGAAGGGCGTTTAGTGTTAGCTGACGGACTGCAGGCAGCATCAGATACCGGTGCTGAATTAATTATTGATGCGGCAACACTGACAGGCGCGGCTATGGCGGCTGTAGGGACAAATTACAACGCGATTTTTTCACCGCAAATGGAAACCCTGCAATTAGCACAACAAAAAGCGGCTACAGTCGCTGAAAATGTCTGGCCACTGCCATTGGATGCTTGGCATAAAGATATGTGTCCTTCTCCTTATGCCGATACTGCCAATAGTCGTGCAATGAAAGGTGGCGGTGCAGGCGGCGCATCAAATGCAGCAGGCTTCTTGTGGCGCTTTGTAAGCCCAGGGGTTAACTGGTTGCACATGGATTTAGCTGGTGCATATGCATCATCGGCTACGCCATTATGGAGCGCTGGCGCAACAGCTCATGGAGTATTGACCATCGCGGCAATGTTAGAGCGATAAAGCCTATAACTCTTCAGGTTTTAGCTATAGATTCGAGAAACGAAAGCTGCCTAGGCAGCTTTTTTTCGTTATGGCTGTAAAGGCCACTGTTGCAGTGGTTTATATATAAGCCCTTGAGTACTGCTAATGGATTCATAGAGGGTTAAATTGCGGGCTTTTGTGTTTATAGCTTCAGTGAGTGCAGGTAACTTATCTATAAGGGCTGCAGGCTCTGACACAGCTCTAAATAAGCTGATATGGGGTCTAAATTCATGCTGAGTTTGATAAAGGTTTAAGTGTGATGTCATTAATTTTAAGCTGTGGGCAATATGCGCCAACGCTTTTTCGGCATCACCCTGAATGCACAAGACTTTCGCTTTAGGCCAGTAAGCAAGTTGTTGCAGTGGTTGTTCAAAAGCGCTGAAATGCTGCTCGGTGATATACCGATCAATCTGCAGCATCTGATTAGAACTAATTTTGCCTAAAAATGCAGCGGTTAGATGTAAATTCTCCCGCTTAACGGCGCTAACCTGTATACTCAGATGCGGCATTAATTGCTGCTGATATTGGCTCAATTGAGTGCGGTTTGACTCTGATAATGCAATGGCAATAAAACAACGTTTATGGTGATTTTTAGTCATGGGTCTCCTTAACGCCATTGATCCTTATCTGTTGTTAGCATTATTTTTTATTATTATGACGTTTATCGTCAAAGACATGTTAGCTTAATCGACGGCAACAGTTTACGGTTAGGTAAATTAACAGCAAGACCAGTGAAGCTCCGTTTAGAGGGATACTGTATAATGACAGCAAAAATGCTGCGAATGAATGAGTCATTGAATGAACAATAGTGAACTGAAATCAGTATGGGCTAGCCCGCAGTCTGCTGAATTAAATCACTACCTGTGCTGTGATAAGGTTATGGCTGAGATTGATGCATTGCAACTGCAATTAGGCGTCGATGAAATCGTGGTTTTACTATCCCAAACAACTGAAAGTCTAACCAGTGGTAAAGTTTACCATGCCAAGGCGTTGCAAGCTTATCAGCATCAAGATCAATTTCAACAGCATCTTCAGCGCCAACCTAATAACGCACGAATAGGCCAATCACTCGCTGCCTTGCCTGATTTATGTGAACAATTACTCGCACAAGATAGTGCTGATATCAATGCCACAACAAGTCTTTTGCAGCGTCAAATAACTGATTTTGTTCAGTCACGGTCCGAGGTGTTTTCACTCTCTTTGAGTGAAGCGGTGCAAATAGGCAATACCAGGTTGATTTTTTTACCACTAAAATATCAATTAAATTGGCAACTTGAGGCCTCGGATGGTGTCAATTGTCCTATGACAAAGCTTAACGAGGCTAGCCTAAAGCTGGCATCTGAAGCTGAGCTGGCTCGCGTATCGCAATTATTAACAAACAAAGAAGCCCAATACCTTGAGCTTTTTCAGCAACTGCCGGTAGCCTGTTCGCTCATTGATAAGGACAACTGTATTAGCAGTAAAAATCAAGTGGCTAGCCAAATTTTTTCGTCAATCAGTAATCAAAGTTTATATTCATTAATCAATGCAGATGACCACATATTGTTGGATGATTGCCTACACATTGTCAGAGATGGAGCACTGCATCAGTCATGGTGTGAAGTTCCACTGGTTAAAGCGGGTGTGACTCACTGGTATAAACTTAGCTTTTGCCGCGCATTAGACATAGAGCAGCAATTATTGATGATGATTGAAGATGTGTCAGAACGCTACCGTTTAGCCGATGAGCTGTCATTTCAATCCAACTATGATCCGCTCACAGGTCTGCCGAATCGGTTACAGTTTGAGGCAATGCTTGAAGAATTAATTGAGCATAAAGATCGCTTGCCTGTGTGTGTTGCCTTTATGGATCTTGATCAATTTCAAGTGGTTAATGATATCAGTGGTCATCAAGCTGGGGATGAATTGTTACGTCAGGTGTCTAAGCGTCTGAGCTACTTACTGCGTCATGGCGATGTCGTTGCCCGTTTAGGCGGCGATGAATTTGGCATTTTAATGTTCCAAGCGGATAAAGAGTCAGCCGAGCAAGTGGGCAACCGCATTTGCCAGCAATTATCCGAACATGAATTTATTTGGGGCGAAGTCAGCCATAATATTGGCGTTAGTATGGGTATGACTCAACTGGATGCGAAGTCAGAAGACATTTACCGCATTATGAGTCAGGCAGATGCGGCGTGTCGTATCGCCAAAGAAGATGGCCGTAATCGCTGGCATTTTTACAGTAAAAACGATCCCCAAGTACATCATTTATATAATCAAATGCTGGCCTCCGTTGATATAGTCTCGGCACTGGCGCTTAATCAGTTTGAATTATTTTATCAACTCATAGAACCGCTAAATTCTGACGACCGTGGCATTCACATGGAAATCTTATTGCGCATGGTGCAAGAGGATGGCCGTTTTGTATCACCAGGGGTGTTTTTACCTGCAGCAGAGCGCTATAACCTAGCATCAAAAATTGATAGCTGGGTTATCGACAACCTTTTAAAGTGGGGCGCACGCAATAGCGAAATTTGGTCACAATTATCAATGGTGTCGCTAAATTTGTCAGCGCTGTCATTATCCGATAGTAAGTTTATGGACTGGTTAGAAATACGCTTGATGGTTGAGCCCGAACTGGTGTCTAAGTTGTGTTTTGAAATCACAGAAACCGCCGCTATTAGTCAACTCGAACAGGCCACCACCTTGATTGAGCTATTAAAACCTTTAGGTTGCAAGCTGGCTTTGGACGATTTCGGATCGGGCTTTTCAAGTTTTGCTTATTTGAAATGCTTAGATGTGGACTATGTCAAAATTGACGGTCAGTTTGTGGTTAATGTCTGTGACGACCGCAGTGATAAAGCCATTGTCTCGGCTATTTGCCAGCTGGGTAAAGATATGGACTTTGAAGTGATAGGCGAATTTGTTGAAAGCGCTGACATTGGGCGGCAATTAAAACAGCTTGGTGTTAGCTATGGCCAAGGCTACGCGATTGGAAAACCTACCCGCTTGCAGGATTTATCCTCAGGGATCAGAACGCCGTGGTTAATCGATTTATAGGCGATTAGCTTTTTCGTTTCAGTCGTTAATTGTCAATGTGTGCATGCTTCGATTTGCATATGCTTTAATCTGCCCCCGCTTCGATCTGCATAGAGCCGTAGCATCAATAATCGTTTATGAGTAAACTGAAGCCAGATTTTCGCCGTTAAAGTATCTCCTTTGAGCTCATTACCTATTCAAGCCTTATTTGCGCCATTACAACAGGCGCTGGGCGATCATTCGCAAATTATCCTCGAAGCGCCCACGGGTGCCGGTAAATCCACCGCACTACCTCTGGCAATGCTGCAGTGGCCGCAAATTAGCGGCAAAATCCTCATGCTGGAACCAAGGCGGGTTGCTGCTCGCAGTGTGGCGCAATTTATTGCTAAATCCCTAGGGGAAAAAGTCGGTGAGCGAGTGGGCTATCGGGTCAGAGGTGAGAGCCGAGTCGGGGCTAATACCCGCTTAGAAATTGTCACAGAGGGTATTTTAACGCGGATGATCCAGCAAGACCCAGAGCTTGAAGGCATAGAGGTCATTATTTTCGATGAAATCCATGAGCGTCATTTACCCACAGATCTGGGTTTAGCGCTGGCGCTAGAAGTGCAAGACTCGCTGCGCGAAGATCTTAAAATTATTGCCATGTCGGCAACCCTATCGGGCTTACCCTTAAGCCAATTAATGCCTGACGCTGCCACATTAGTAAGCCAAGGTCGAAGCTTTGATGTTGAAACGCTTTACCGACCGGTAATGGGGCAAGTGCAGTGGCTAAGTCATTTAAGCCAAGTGGTTATCGACAGTGTCAGCAGTAGCAACACAGTCCCAAGCGACTACCAACATGGCTCGGTGTTGGTGTTTTTACCCGGCAAAGGGGAAATTAATCAACTGCAGCGATTATTAAGTCAGCGACTAGACCCAAATGAATTTTTATTGTGTCCCTTATACGGTGATTTATCTCCTGCTGAGCAAGATAAAGCCATTTCTCCCGCCCCTAGTGGCAAACGTAAAATCGTCATTGCCACTAATGTTGCTGAGTCGAGCTTAACCATCGATGGCATCACTATTGTGATAGACAGTGGGTATAAGCGTGAGGCAAGCTTTAACCCACGCACAGGTGTTAGTCGATTATCGTTAAGGCGTATAAGCCAAGCCTCGAGTATTCAGCGTGCAGGCCGTGCAGGGCGCTTACAAAAAGGCTGCTGCGTGAGATTGTGGGGCCAAGAAGAACAAAGTCGAATGATGGTGGCTGATGCGCCTGAAATCACCCAAAGCGAGCTGACGTCAATGGCGTTTGATTGTGCCTATTGGGGCGTGAGTGATATTGAGTCCTTACCGCTATTAACTAAGCCGCCAGCGATTCATCAACAGGTGGCGTGGCAATTACTCGCCAAGCTTGAGCTGGTGGATGAGCAACATAAAATCACCGCGCAAGGCCAAGCGGCCTATGAGCTAGGTTGTCACCCGCGTTTAGCGCACATGTTGCTGACTTCGCAAGCCCTTGCTAAATCCCAGCAACAGGCCGACTTAGTGTTACTGGCATGTTTACTTGCTGCGGTACTCGAAGCACGAGGCTTACCTAAAAAAGGCGCTGATATCAGTCAGTACCTGGGTTTAGCGACCCAAGGACAAATGGCAACCCAAGTGAATAAATGGCAGCGGGCGCTATCTGCTAAAGGCGATATCAAGCAAGTGGCTCGCGACGCCGCCAGTCGTGATATTAGTTTATTATTGGCGCTGGCATACCCCGACAGAATTGCCAAAGCCCGCGGGAAACTAGGTTTTGCCCTCAGTAACGGCACTGGGGTTACTATTGATGCTGAAGATGCTATGGCTAATCAAGCTTGGTTAGTGGTGGCCGATTTTCAAGAAACCCAAGGCCGCAATGCAGGAGGAGTCTATCTTGCTGCGGCAATCAACCCTGAGCATTTCCAGCAAGAGCTTAAATTTTTAACCCATGAGGTTAAAATTTGTCAGTGGGATGAAACCAAAGGGCGCTTTTTTGCTGAAAAGCAAACCCGAGTGGGTGAGGTTATTATACAGCGCGCTCAAGAAACTCAGGTAGATAATAAATTAATCCAGCAAGCGTTATTGAGTCACATCCGCGCGAAAGGCTTAACTGTGCTGGATTTGGGCGAAAGTTTTTTGCAATTACAATATCGACTGAAGTTAGCCCAGCAATTTGCGCCGCAACATGATTGGCCAAACCTTGATGATGCCAGCTTGCTAGCAAGCTTAGAGCAGTGGTTAGCGCCATATTTAGCTGAGGTGAATTCCATTGCCAAATTACAAAAACTTGATACCTTTGGCCATGTGAAAAATCTGCTGACATGGCAGCAACAGCAAACATTGAATGAATTGCTTCCCACTCATTGGCAAATGGCTACCGGCACCCGAGCACCGATTGAGTATCAAGTGGTCGCTGCTCAGGCCGTAGAAAGTGAAGCCGATGGCAGCGATAGTGATAAGCAAAGCATGGAAAATGATGCCGCCGACAGCAATAAGGCCGTCAGCGGTAGAGCGCTATTAAAAGTACGCCTGCAAGAGGCTTTAGGTTTATCACAAAGTCCGCTATTACTTCATGGTAAGCTCACTGTCACCATGGAATTATTGTCGCCAGCCCAGCGACCTATTGCTGTAACCGCAGATTTAGCCAGTTTTTGGCAAGGCCCATATATTGAAGTAAAAAAAGAAATGCGTGGCCGTTATCCCCGCCATTTATGGCCTGACGATCCGGTTAATACAACCGCCACTAAATTTACTAAAAAGAAGACGCCAGGCTTAAATTGCTAATGGCGATAAAGAATTAAAAAAAGATGACAGAAACGACAAAGATGATGGCTCCTCAAGCGCCTAAAAAAAATGTAGCGAAAAAGCCTGCAGAAAAGCAATCGGTTCCTAAAACAGCAGCGCCTAAAACGCCAGCGACCAAAACTGCTGCGACGAAAAAAAACGCCAGCAAAAAAGCGGCGACTAAAAAGCCTAGAGTAAAAAGGGTCGTTGCTAAAGCTAAGCCGTCAATGTGGAAAAAACTGTGGTCAATCGGCTGGAAACTCGGCTTGATTGGCATCGTGGTGGTGAGCTCTTACGGCATCTATTTAGATCAAATTATTGCCCGTAAATTTGAAGGGCAAAAATGGCACTTACCCGCACAAGTGTTTAGCCGTTCAATGGCCATTTATCCCGGCGCAGCCATAAACCATCCGCAGCTAATGGCGGAGCTAAAACTGCTTGGTTATCGTAAAGTGGCCAACCCTCGTCAAGTGGGCGAGTTTTCAGCATCCAGTAGTAAAATTGAGCTTTGGCGTCGACCATTTTTACACCCAGAAGGCGATCAAGCAGCTCAGCGGGTGATGATTTCATTTGACTCTCAAGGGGTCAACTCAGTGCAGCGCATGAGTGATAAGCGTCAATTAGCAGTATTTCATTTAGAGCCAGTATTGCTGGATCGCATTTTGGCTTCTGGCGCTGAAGACCGATTATTTGTGCCTACCACAGAAATGCCCCAAGCTATTGTCGATGCCCTGATTTTGGTCGAAGATCGCAGTTTTTATCAGCATCATGGGGTTAATCCATTTGCCATTCTCCGCGCCGCTATCGTCAATGTGACCGCCGGGCGCACAGTTCAAGGTGGTTCAACCTTAACTCAGCAATTAGCCAAAAACTTCTTTTTAACCAGTGAGCGCTCAATTGTGCGTAAAATCCGTGAAGCCTTAATGGCAATCATCATTGATTTTCGATACAGCAAAGAAGAGATACTCGAGGCTTATTTAAATGAAGTGTATATGGGGCAAGACAAGGCGCGTGGCGTTCATGGTATGGGCTTGGCGTCGCAGTTTTACTTCGGCCGTCCTATCGCGGAGCTAACAGTATCCCAACAAGCCTTTTTAATTGCCGCCATTAAAGGGCCATCATACTACAACCCTTGGCGCTCACCTGAGCGGGCGCAAAATCGCCGCGACTTGGTGCTGCGATTACTGATGGAAGATGATCGCTTAACCGTTGAGCAATACAAAGCGGCGGTAGAATCACCACTCGGGCTGCGTGATTTTAATAAATCAGTACATCAAAAACTGCCAGCTTTCTTTGCGGTGGTAAAACAAGAGTTACGAACGCGTTATGGTGATAGCTTACTGCAGCAATCAGGGGTCAAGGTATACACCACCTTAGATCCTATGGCTCAAGATGCCGCCGAAAAAGCAGTCGTTAGCACCATGAAGTCACTGGATGAACGCACTAAAAACGTGCAAGTAGGGATGGTGGTAACTGACAAATACACCGATGGCATTGCCGCCATGGTAGGGGATAGAGTGCCAAGCTTTGACGGCTTTAACCGCGCAGTGGAAATTCGCCGCCCGATTGGCTCGTTAGTGAAACCATTTGTGTATGCCACTGCATTGCAACAAGGCAGTAAATATAATTTGGCGACCCCAATAGCTGACAAACCGATCACCTTACAAAATGGTCAAGGTAAAACCTGGTCGCCACAAAATGTGGATCGAAAATTCCGTCAACAGGTGCCATTATTAGATGCATTTAAAAACTCAATGAATGTACCAACGGTGAATATTGGTATTGAATTAGGCGTTGATAATGTCGCTAAAACCATGGCTAATGCGGGTTGGTCCGATGCTATACCTCGCTATCCATCAATGTTGTTAGGGGCCATTAATGGCTCACCTTATATGGTGGCGCAGGCTTATCAAACCATTGCCAATAATGGCCGTTATCGACCATTAACATCAATAACTGCGGTGCTTGATACTAATAATCAACCATTGAAGGTAACGCGTGAAAGTGCCGTTCAAGGAATGGATCCTGCAACCGATTTCTTGGTGCAATATGCGATGAATCAAGTGGTCAAAACCGGCACAGCTAAACGCTTGGGTCAAGCATTCCCTAATGTAGCTCTAGCGGGTAAAACCGGCACCAGTAATGATAGTCGTGACTCTTGGTTTGCAGGCTTTGATGAGCGTAACGTGGCAGCTATTTGGGTTGGTCAAGACGATAACAGTAAAACGGGTTTATATGGCTCAAGCGGCGCAATGGCAGTGTACCAAGCATTTTTAAAGCAGCGTCCGCCGTTAGGTTTAAGAATGACGCCGGCAGATGGCATAACCCAAGGTTATTTTGATAAAGACACTGGCGTGGCAAAACAAGCCGATTGTGACAATGTGATGGCGCTGCCTGCCACACGTGACAGCTACAAGCCTGCTGCAAACTGTGGTGAGCCCTTGTCTTGGTGGCAAAAAATCATCAATTAACACTCAGCTGAGTCAGCTTTATAATCTTAATGATTAATTAGGCAGAATAAAAAATGGCTACTCGTTTGAGTAGCCATTTTTATTGTGTCGGTATTTAGCGAGCTTACCTTTGGCTTAAGTTTATATCGCTTAACTAAAGCTTAGCTAAATCTTAACCTAAGCGATTAAAACTTATAGTGATAACCGAGTGTTGCCGTTTGCGGCTTACCAGCAAAGATAGAACCATGAATGCGGGTGGTCATATAGGTTTCATCCAATAAGTTATCAACGGTTAAGTAGACTTCAGATGCATCATTAATGAAGTAACGAGCCGATAAATCCACAACGGTTTTATTGGCAATTAATTCTTCTGCAGGGATACCACCTTGATCGGCGACGGTGCGCATATCAGAGGTATAACGACCTGCAATAGTGACTTGCCATGCTTGTGCTTGAACGCCTGCAGATAAGAACAGTTGGTTATCAGGTAAATAAGGCAGTTCATCACCTTTTTCAACGTCGCCCCATGACTCAAAGTCAGAGATGAATGCGTTTTGGAATTCAGCATTGCTGAAGGTGTAAGCCATTTTGACTGGGAAGCTAATGTCATTGGTTTGATTAAACTCATAACCTAAGCTCAGTTCTACGCCGCTCACTTCAACTTCACCAGCATTGTATTGATTACCGATATTGTCATCATCACAACCTTGAGCCGCGGTGCAGTTACCATGCATATTGCTGTAATCACTGTAAAAGGCGATAGCTTCAGAGTTTAATGCACCAGTGTTGTAACGAACACCTGCTTCATAGTTCCAGCTTTTTTCTTCTTTACCGTCATCATTACCGGGGGCGCTAGGGGCAAAACCTTGCTGAATGCCTGCGAGCACAATTAAGTTATCGGTTATTTGGTAAGTTGCTGCAACTGAAGGTAAAACCACATCAAAGCTGTTGCTGATATCTTTATCTGGTGCGCCTTCACGGCCGACGTTAGTTTTACCCCAATCACGACGCTGGGTGGTGACATCTTCATAACGTAGACCGGCAGTAATGGCTAAATCACCGAAGGTCATCTTATCTTGAACATAAAAAGCAAACGCTTCAGCACTATCAATACGGTTTGAATCAGAACCAGGAGTGCCGCTATTAGTCAGTGACATTACTTGGCTAGCCCCTAACTCATAGGTATCAACCCACTGGAAGCGATCCATTTCATCTTCATGGTAACGAGCGCCAATGGCTAAGTCATGGTCGCCCACTAGCCAATTTAGCTCAGTTTGAATACCTTGGGATAGGTAGTCACGGTTATTGGCTTTCACTTCAACATCAATCGCAGCTGCTGAAGCAGGATCGCGATCAAAATCAGCCGCAGCTTCAATACCACCACTACTTAAACTTTGACCCGCCACTTTATTGGTTTTATACCAGTTGCGGTGGAAGTTGTTGTAATAAGCCGTGGTCGCAAGTGATACAGTCGAGCTAAAGTCGATGATATGGTTTAACTGAATTTGCTTGTGATCAGTGCTCATTTCATCTTTTTGAGAGGCAGAGTAACGCATATAAGGTGAAGCGTTATAATCATCTTCAGTTAAGCCCATGTAAGTTTCGTTAGACACTTCATCTGAGTACTTTAATTTTAATTCAAGGCGTTGCTGATACTTTGCATCGTCGCTACTATCAATACTGATTTTCGCTAAGGCATCGTTTTTCACAAAACCAGTATCACCACCAACACCATTAATGTCGCGAAAGCCATCAGCTTGATAACGGTAAATTTCTGCTACCGCGCCAACGCGTTCGCCTTGACCGCCTGCATGGGCATGTACTTTAGCAAAGCCGTCTTGTCCTGCGGCCACATCAATACCGCCAGCCAGTTCTTCCACTGGGATTTGACGAGAAAGCATATTGATAATACCACCAGTGGTGCGAGGGCCGTATTTAAGGGTCGAGCCGCCTTTCATGATCTCAACGGTTTGCATTCTACCAGAGGTTGGAAAGTAGTAAGCCGCAGGAGAAGCATAAGGCGCAGGCGCCGCTAATACTCCGTCTTCCATAATGGTGATTTTTTCAGAACGATTTTGACCCGTGCCACGCATACCAATATTTGGACGTAAGCCATAACCATCTTCTTCTTGCAGATACACCCCAGGCACAGACGCTAGGGTGCGCATAATGTCGGTGTATTTGAAGTTTTCAATTTCAGCGTCACCGATAACATGAGCACTACCGGGAACATTATTAACCGGATTGGCACTGCCAAAAATTGAGATTTGCTCCATGGTGGCATTGGTTGCAGGATCTGTATCGGCAGCAGATGCTGAAAAAGCGCTGAATAGGGCAGTGGCTAAAAGACTAATTCGAAGGCTGTGTTGAGTCATGTAAATCTCCAAAGGCGAATTGCAAATATAATGAAAATGGTAATTGTTATCATTTGTATCCGTATTGTGATGGAGTTTACTTAATTAATTACTAAAATCAACATTTGAGTTAATAATGTTAACTCAAATGTTGGAGTTGGATTAGTATGATGTGGTTCGCTTCACAAATAGTGAGGTAAGAGCATAGTGCTGCAGTCGTGACAGCGATTAAGTCATCGGCTGAGTTTATGTGAATTTTTGCTGTAAACTCGATTCACAATAAACCCAACTCAATAAGAGATGGATATCTTTAACGAATAAGAATGGATGTATATGTTTTTGTCACCTTATTACGCTAAGCAAGACCAAAGTGTGTTTATTTCTGCTTTGCAAGCGAGCAATTTCGCCAAGCACGTCGCTGAAGACTTTAATCCTATTCATAATGTTGGCGCTAAACGCTTCTGTGTTCCTGGTGACTTACTGTTTGCTTTAGTGCTCACAGAGTTCGGCTTGAGCAAAAAAATGAAGTTTAAGTTTGCTGGCATGGTCGGTGATGGCGTTGAGTTAATTCTGGATCAGCAAGCCGGTGAACAATTTAGTATTTGTGACAACAAAGGCAAAGAATACCTGCATATCGAACGTGAAGGGGCGCTTTGTCAATGTGATGTACAAAAAGCGGCATTCATCAAAAGTTATGTGGCGTTTTCTGGGCTTAATTTTATTCATGTACTAGTGCCGATGATGAAACAGTACGGCATGATGATTAACCCAGCCAGACCTTTGGTTATTTATGAAAGTATGTCTTTTCAATTAGATACTTTCGATTTCACTGATATGAACCTTGAATTGGTTGAGCAGGATATGCAAATCAATGGCAAACGCGGTGATGTGACCTTGCAGTTTGCCTTAAAAAGCGCAGGTAAAGTCATAGGCTCAGGTATCAAAACCCTAGTGTTAAGCGGTTTACGCGAATACGATGAGCTGCAAGCGCAGCAAATGTGTCATAGCTATGAAAGCAGTAAATTAGCTTAACTTCTGAAAGTTAAGTTTTAGTTAGCCAGTAGTAAATTAGCATTATTCCATTTTAAAAATGCGATATTCCGTTTTTACATTATGCTTTAGGTAGGATACGTCCATAAGTTGATTATCGCTTGAGGTTTATATGAAAAAATTATTACTGGTTTCGCTTTCTTTTTTAGCATTTTCAGCTAGCGCGAATATTATTTATGATAAAACGGGCGTGAATGAAAAAGATTTTGTTTTCGATCAATATCAATGCCAAGAAATGTCACAGCAAGTTCATAAAAATACTGAATCTCGTGGTGCCATTAGTAGTGGCCTTAAAGGTGCGGCAGTAGGCGCAGCGGGCAGTGCCATTGCTGGTGGTAGTGGTTCACATGGTGCTAAAACCGGCGCCGGTATTGGTGTTGCTGTAGGCTTGCTAGGTGGCGCGAAAGATAGAAGAGCCAATGAAGCCAATTACGAAGCAGAGAAAGAAACAGTAGTGCGTAACTGCATGGCAAATCGCGGCTACAGCATTTTAAACTAATCTAAACCGCTAGCGCTTAGTACTTAGCGTTAGTAAACAATAAACCATGCTTTTTAGCATGGTTTTTTTATTGGACTTTTACCCTATTTTACTCGGCAATCTATATCCGCTTGCCCAAATTGGCTTAGCACGGCTTGTTGCTGGTGAGTCCAGAAACTAACATTCTGCCCTTGGTATTTCGCCCCAGATGCACTTAGCGTCAGTAATGTTAATAGCGGATTTTGCTGCGCTACCGTGACAGCTCTTGAATCTGCAATTGGATCAGCAGTTGGAGCTAAGCTTAGGTTCAATATTGCTGCAGGTATCGCAGTTTGGTTATAAAAATAAACCCTAATACTCATCAGATTGTTGTTCGATGGGGGATCACATTGATATTGTACCGCCTTAGGTACGTCAAATACCGCAGCGGCGATCTGTAATTCGGTTAGCCGTGAAGTATAGGCGTAAATCACGCACTGTTTAATATCGTCAGCCTTCCAACACTCATTACGGCCTTTTATCCAGCCTCGCTGAAAAGCTTTAAGTTGCGCTAATGCATCTACATCTAAATCAGCATCTGCGCCTAGCTGGGAAATTGACTTTTTGAACACTTGATTGAGCTGTATATCAAGCTGTGCCAATTGACTATCTTGGCAAATAAGCTGCTCCACTTCGCCACTTGCTTGCTGGCAATCAAAAGCAGGCGCTAACTTATCAGCTTCAGTGGCTTGAGTATTAGCTAATACCTCATGATCACTCAGTGCAATGGCCTGAGTGCTCGCGCAGTAACTCAGCAATAACAGTAATGCTCTTATAGCCATGATAGATAATCCTATTTTTAAAGGTGCTTAAAAATAAATCATAACCTATCTGGCTAATTTAGCTTAATCGAGCATGAGCTTAATCCAACAGCTCAACTCAGCAGTAACAGCTTTAGGCTTTGATATTAATGTTATGGCCTGAGTTACCAACCGGTGGTGGCAGCGCGGCTTCAATTAATTGAAGGGCCATTTCACCTTCAATTTTTTGCTGATCTTTTGCAATTACAGCAACTTTGAGGCTACTACCTGAATCGATATTGGTCGGCATTGATGATGGAGCATTGATGGAAAGTGCCATAATATTATTACTCTAATTAGCGAAACCTAAATGGGTTAATGATTTATCGGCCAAAATAAGGAAAGGTAGATAATATTTTTGTATTAATCTGTATCAGCGCAGTAATGGCTAATGGTCTATCAGTATATTGTATTGTGCGCAATTTAAGTGTGATAAACTGATAATCGCTTTGGCTATGCAGTAGTTGTGATTAAGCTGCACATCAAATACTGAGCGCCATAGATATTAGAATTTTGCGAGAAAGTAAGCCTGTGACTAGGATTTAAGGAATGATTATGAGTGAAAAGTTTGATGCATTGGCATTAGAAAACCAAGTATGTTTTGCGCTTTATAGTGCCACCAATGCGGTCGTGCGCGCTTATCGGCCACTACTTGATGAGCTATCACTAACCTATCCGCAATATTTAGTGATGATGGTGCTGTGGAAAGAGCCCGGGATTAGCGTTAAAACCTTAGGTGAAAAATTACATTTGGACTCAGGCACCTTAACACCGTTACTAAAAAGACTGGAAACAAAGCAACTGGTTATCCGAGATCGCAGTAAAGAAGACGAGCGGGTTAGGGTATTACAGTTAACGCCCCAAGGACTGGCTTTAAAACGGCAAGCGAGCCAAATTCCACAATTGATGCGCTGTAAAGTCGGTGGCAGCGCAGATGAATTACAGCAATTAAAGTTACTCAGCGAGAAAGTGTTAGCGCAATTACAAGCCTAACTAGACTCAATGAGCTATCGAGCCTATTGTCATCAAACTGTGCGGTCAGAAAAAGTACGCTGTCATAAAAACGACACCAAAGCGTCATATAATTAATCTAGTGACGGGGTTGATAGCAAGCTGGTATTAATGATCTCGTATCAAACTCTTATTATTTAAAACTAATTATTTAAACCTCATTATTTAAACTTAAGCCAGTGATGCTATCGCCAGCTTATCTCTAAACGGAATTGGACAGCTTATGTGGCAAATATTTACCCGTTTTTTAGCCTTAGGTTTAGTCAGTTTTGGCGGCCCCGCAGCGCATATTGGTTATTTTAGGCAGACCTTTGTTAGCGAGCTTAATTGGCTCGATGAAAAACGCTATGGCAGCTTTGTGGCGTTAAGTCAGTTTATGCCAGGGCCGGGTTCGAGTCAGGTTGGCTTTGCCATTGGTTATCATCGCAGCGGCTTAGCAGGCGCAATAGCCGCATTTTTGGGTTTCACCTTACCGTCTTTTATGTTGCTGTTCTTACTTGCGGTAACCAGTGCCAAGTGGCTTGAAGCCGATGCCGTAGTCGGCATGATCCATGGCTTAAAATTGCTGGCAGTAGTGGTAGTGGCTGATGCGACATTGGGAATGTTTAGCCAATTTTGTCAGCGCAAAACCGCCCGGGTTATTATGTTGCTTACCGCAGCTTGCTTGATGTTACTCCCCTCAATGCTGACCCAAATTATCGTATTATTGCTGGCGGCGATAATGGGCGTGGTATTGCTCACCAAAGGCGAAAATATTACCCCAGAAAATAGCCCTATTAAGCTTAACTATGGCTGGCTAGCGTTATTTATCGTTGGCATAGTGTCGACGTTTTACTTTATTAATCAAACTGGCACCCTAGGCCAAGTATTTGCACAATTTTATCAGGTGGGCAGCTTAGTGTTTGGCGGCGGCCATGTAGTGCTACCACTGCTGGAAGCCAATGTCGGTGAGCTGGTAAGCCCAGATCGATTTCTAACAGGTTATGCACTAGCGCAGGCGATTCCTGGGCCTATGTTCACCTTGGCGACCTTTTTAGGGGCCGATTTATGGTTAGAGCAACCCATTTTAGGCGCGATTGTGGCGACCATTGCCATTTTTGTACCGGGATTTTTACTGATGCTGGTGGGGCTAAAAAGCTGGCATGCTATCAGTGAGCGACCGGTTATATCAGGGGCGATTGCTGGAGTGAATGCCGCTGTGGTGGGGTTACTGTTTGCCGCACTTTATTCGCCAGTGTTTACCTCAGCGGTGCTATTACCTATTGATATGGCATTGGTGTTATTAGGCTTTGGCGTGCTGAAAATCTTTAAGCCCAACATTGTTTTGTTAGTAGCAGGGTTTGCCGCGACAGGGGCTTTGTTAGCCGTGCTTTAACTAAATACGATATCGCGATAAAAAAAGGCAAGCTTGGTGATATACCTAAGCTTGCCTTTTTTATCAGTTTTTACGTCAGTTTTACTTCAGTTAAGCGTGAAATTACACCGCTGTGGCTAACTCCGCTTTAACGGCGCAGACTTTAAACTCAGGTATTTTGGCCACCGGATCGACGGCGTTATTGGTTAACTTATTCGCCGCCGCTTCAGCAAAGTGGAACGGTAAGAATAAAACGCCCGCTTGCGCTCGCTTAGTGACAAAGGCGGCAATTTCAATTTCGCCGCGGCGTGAACTCAGTTTTAAATTATCGCCATTACTCACCCCAAGACGCTCAGCATCAAACACCGACATCATCACTCTTGGGGTACCTAAAGTATCTAAACCGCTGGTTTTTCGGCTTAAGGTACCGGTGTGAAACTGCTCTAATAAGCGACCTGTAGACAATACCAATGGATACTCATCACAGGTAGATTCGGCTGGGGCGCGATAGCTCACGGCGGTGAATATACCTTTGCCTTTAATGGGCTGCTCATGATGCAGCACGGGCGTTCCCGTATGTTGCTCATCACGGCAAGGCCACTGCAGCCCTTTACTTGGCGTGCCATGTTTATCAGCACTTAAACGATCCCAAGTGATCCCTTGATATTGCGGGGTCACTTGATTGATCTCGTTAGTGATCGCTTGCTCGTTAGCGTAGTGCCAGTTAGCGCCCAGTTTATTGGCAATATCTTGAATGATTTGCCAGTCAGCGCGGGCTTGTCCCGGCGGGGTTAATACTGCTTCTAGGCGCTGCACTCGGCGCTCTGTATTGGTAAAGTGGCCCTGTTTTTCAGCAAATGATGCCGCAGGTAGCACCACATCTGCATACTTGGCGGTTTCAGTTAAGAAGATATCTTGCACCACTAAAAACGGCAGCTTCTCCAAAGCTTCAAGCACATGGGCTTGATCTGGGTCGCTCAGCACAGGGTTTTCGCCCATAACGTATAAGGCTTTAACTTTATCTTCGGTAATGGCATGCATCACTTCAGTGGCCGTTAAGCCCTCGGTGGCTGACAGCGGCGTTTGCCACTGCTGCTCAAATTTCTCACGCACCACTGGGTTATCAACCCGCTGATAGCCAGTGTAGTAATTTGGCAGCGCGCCCATATCACACGCACCTTGGACATTACTTTGGCCACGCAGTGGATTAATGCCTGCACCCACTTTACCTAAATTGCCACAGAGCATTTGCAGGTTAGCGATAGCAGTGACATTGTCATGGCCTGAGGTGTGCTGGGTTATGCCCATAGCGTAGTAGACTGCGGTTTTCTCCGCTGTGCCAATATAACGCGCCATTTGGGCAATATCCTCAGCGCTAACCCCACAAATCTTGGTGGCATTTTGCAACTGATATTCAGGCTTAAGCACTTCTTGCATCACTGCATCAAAGCCTTGGGTATGGGCGTTGATATAGTCTTTGTCATGCCAATCATGACGAATGATCTCAGCCATAATCGCATTGAGCAGCACCACATCAGAGCCGGGCTTTTGCGCTACGTATAAACAGGCATCATCAGCAATGGAGACACGTTTTGGGTCGGCAACGATCAAGCGGGCGCCATGGGAGCGAATCGCTTGTTTAATTCTTGAGGCAATTATCGGGTGCGCATTGCAGGTATCTGAGCCTAAGATAAAGATTAAGTCAGACTCTTTGATCCCCGGAATATCATTGGTCATTGCGCCGCTACCCAAACTTAGTTGCAGGGCTGACACAGTACTGGCATGACACAAACGGGCACAATGGTCGATATTATTGGTGCCTAATACGCTGCGAACAAACTTTTGAATGAGGTAGTTATCTTCATTGGTGGCTTTGGCTGAGGCTAAAGTGGCAATGGCATCAGCGCCTGCTTCAGCTTTAACCTTGGCAAAATTATCGGCGATGGTATCTAGCGCTTCATCCCAACTGCAGGGGATCAGCTCGCCCATTTTACGAATAAGCGGCGTGGTTAAGCGTTGCTCGCTTTGAATAAAGTCAAACCCAAAACGGCCCTTAACGCACAACATGCCATCGTTAACATTAGAGTGTTTACTGCCTTCAACATGGCAAATTTTGCCTGTGGTCGGTGACACGCTGACTTCGATACGACAACCCACACCACAGTATGTACAAATGGTCGAGGTGGTCGTTAACTGCTCTTCATCGCCTTGGCGTTTATCACGGGCATCAACCAGCGCGCCAGTTGGGCACACTTGCACGCAGTTACCACATTGCACACAATCACTGTCGGCCATGCTGGCACTAAAGCCAACCCGAGGTGCTTGGCGCTCATCGGTTAATTGATTCGGTAATGCTTGGAAGCTGTCTTTAGTGAACTTAATGGCATTGTGACCACTTTGCTGACCACAAATATCGACGCATTTGCCGCAGCTAATACAGCGGTTGGCATCAAACTGAATAAACGGGCTGGTTTTATCCACCGCAAATTGGCGCGCATTGGTGCTGTCTAATTGCTCCGCTTGCACATGATACTCAGTGGCATAATCACGTAATTTACAATCGGTATTGGCCTGACAAGCACACTCTAAACAGCGGGCGGCTTCTTGCATTGCTTCATCGGGCGCATAGCCTAACTCCACTTCATTGAAATTTAGCTGACGCTCAATGGCGCTAAGCTCAGCCATTTTGTAGCGAGGTTTTGCTGCAATGCTGGGGTATAACTCGGCTGATAATTCAGCGGTTTTAGGCGCTTTCGTTGCATTAAATGGTTTTGGGGTTAAGTCGCAATTGAGCCCCTCGTGTAGCAATTTATTAATGGCTACAGCGGCTTTACGGCCATCACCAATGGCCGCTACTGCTGTCGCTGGGCCGCGGCGAGAGTCACCAATTACAAACAGTTTATCAACCCCTGCAGACATAGTGTGCTCACAGCCGATAAAAGTATTCCAGCGAGTTAGCGCCAGTTCACCTGTGGTGAGGTGACTGGCTGGATCTTCCATAAAGCTCATATCTGGGGTTTGCGACACCGCAGCAATGACAGTATCAAAGGCTTCAATAAAGCTTTCGCCAGTGGCTTTTGGTGAGCGCCGCCCTGATGCATCAGGTTCGCCCAAGGCCATTTTCGCCAGTTCAATGGCGCTGACTTGGCCGTCTTCATTAGCGATATTGTTAAGCGGATTAGTTAAAAAGTGAAACTTAACCCCTTCAACTTCAGCTTCATGAATTTCATAAGGCTCAGCTGGCATATCAGCACGGGTACGGCGATAAATTAAGGTGACATCATGGCCTGCGCGCACGGCGGTGCGGGCGCAATCAATGGCAGTATTACCGCCGCCAATCACCGCGACTTTATGACCGATTTGATAGCTTTGCTCGGTGCAGTAATCTCGTAAGTAATCGACCCCTAAGTAACAGCCTGTTAGATCACTGCCCGGGTAGTTCATCGCCACTGCTTTTTGGGCGCCAATGGCTAAACACACAGCATCGTAATCATCGGTAAGTTGTTTTAGATGAACATCTTCACCAAGGCGAGTATTAGTGACAATGTCTAGGCCATTTTGGCTAAGTAAATCAATTTCTTTATCAAGAATATCTTTAGGTAAGCGATACTCAGGAATGCCATAGCGCAGCCAGCCACCCGCTTTGGGCATAGACTCAAAAATGCGCACCTGATGGCCTTGGTTTGATAAAAAGTAACCGGCGCTTAAACCAGCAGGGCCACTACCAATAATGGCGACTTTTTTACCAGTAGCTGGCAGCTTTTCAATTTGATAGCTGTGCTCATCGGCAAGGTCTAAATCGGCGGCGTGGCGCTTTAATTGTCTAATAGCCACTGGCTCATCAACCAAGCCTCGGCGACATTCGGCTTCACAAAAGGCCGGGCAAACACGGCCAATAGACAGCGGCAAAGGTAAGGTTTGCTTAATGACTTTTACCGCTTCGGTGTGATTACCTTGGGCGATATGAAACAGGTAACTTTGAATATCCACCCCTGCAGGGCAGGCTTGCTGACAGGGCGCTTCACAGTCAGCAAAGTGATCAGACAAAATAGTGGTTAACGCTGCTTGGCGTAACTTGCTTAACTCAGCGGTTTGAGTGGTAATGTGCATGTCACTGGCAACAGGGGTTTCACAGGCTTTTACTTTGCGGCAGCTGCCATCGTGATTTTTGATATCAACCACACAAAGATTACAGGCTTGTTTGCCATGACTGTGTTTACCATCGCTGTGCTGGGTATTGCCGTTTGCAGGATCGCATAAGCTAGGAATGTTTATCCCGCCATCGCGAGCGGCTTGAAGAATATTTTTATCAGCACTGACAGTTAACGCAATGCCATCTATTTTGAGAGTAATCATCACTAGGCCTTGTAGGGGTTATTACAGGCTAAATTTTCGCCCTTTATTAGCTCTACAAAATATACCTATTTTTAGATGAACAGAATCAAGCTGAGTAAGTGGAATAAGCTTTTGTAACCGCCATCACGCTTGGGTGTGGTTTTGTGACTTAATCTGTTTTGCTCTAGCTTTAAGTGGGATTAGGTCGCAAATTTGGGGTTAAATTGATCTTGGTGCTATTGGTAGTTGATCGCTGCCATATTCGAGTGCTGATAAAAGTTTAAAGCTAAGGGGAGTAACGTGCAGATTTGAAAGAGATTGTTGTAGATGTGCTGAATAAAAGGCCCGATTATGTCGCAGGTTAACGTTTTTTTAGCAATTAATTCTAAGCCGGTTACATTACCAGTCAGCGGCTTGATGAACCATTTTTAGCTATAGTAATGCCATGGTTTTGGGCTATTTGCTGACATTTTTAGCCAATAACACAGCTTGTGGTTCAGCTTGCTGATGGGCGGTTTTTTCCTGGTTATCAACAATTCCACTAATGTTTGTTAATAATCGCCTCTGAGCGCTAGGTTTAGTCGCAGTCATGGGGTAAAATGCGCGGTTAATTGTATTGTTTACCGCTAAATTAAGTAGAAAATTCATGTTTGAAGTAAATCCAGTTAAATTCAAAATCAAGGAACTCGCTGACCGCACCGAACTTCTTCGGGGGTATCTTTGACTACGCTGCCAAAAGTGAGCGTTTAGAAGAAGTCAGTAGAGAGCTCGAAAGTGCGGAAGTTTGGAATGATCCAGATAATGCCCAAGCCCTAGGTAAAGAGCGCAGCGCCCTAGAAGCCGTCGTGAAAACGATCGACGATATGGATAGCGGCCTTGAAGATATTGAAGGACTGGTTGAACTTGCCATCGAAGAAGATGATGAAGAAACCTTTAACGATGCCAGCACAGAATTAGATGATCTTGAGAAACGTTTGGAAGAACTTGAATTCCGCCGTATGTTCTCGGGCCCACATGATGCTGCAGACTGCTACTTAGACATTCAATCAGGTTCTGGTGGTACCGAGGCACAAGATTGGGCCAATATGGTACTGCGTATGTATTTACGTTGGGGTGAAGCCCACGATTACAAACCTGAACTAATGGAAGTCACCGACGGCGATGTCGCTGGTATTAAAGGCGCAACCATCAAGTTTAATGGTGAATATGCCTTTGGTTCGCTGCGTACAGAAACCGGTGTTCACCGTTTAGTGCGTAAGTCACCGTTTGATTCGTCAGGTAAGCGTCATACTTCTTTCTGTTCGGTATTCGTTTACCCAGAAATTGACGATTCAATTGAGATTGATATCAATCCATCTGATTTACGTATTGATACCTACCGCGCCTCAGGTGCAGGTGGTCAGCACGTCAACAAAACCGAATCAGCAATACGTATTACCCATTTACCCACTAATACTGTGGTGCAGTGTCAAAATGACCGTTCGCAACATAAGAACCGTGACGCTGCAATGAAACAATTAAAAGCGAAACTGTACGAGTTAGAAATGCTCAAACAGAACGCTGATAAGCAAGCCGCGGAAGATGCCAAATCAGATATTGGTTGGGGCAGCCAAATCCGTTCATACGTGCTTGATGATGCCCGTATTAAAGATTTACGTACCGGTGTTGAAAACCGAAATACCCAAAGCGTCTTAGATGGCGACTTGGACAAGTTTATTGAAGCTAGCCTTAAATCTGGCCTTTAACGAGAGAAGAAGATGACTGAACAAACCCAAGACGAAAACAAGTTAATTGCAGAACGTCGCGCGAAACTAGATCACATCCGCGAAAACTGCCCTGCAAATGGTCACCCAAATAACTTCGATCGCAAACACAAAGCTGCCGATATTCAAGCTGAATATGGTCACTTCACTAAAGAAGAGCTTGAAGGCATGGACGTTAACCGTTCAATTGCTGGGCGTATTATGGCTAAACGTGGCCCATTCTTGGTAATCCAAGATGTATCTGGTCGCATTCAAGCCTACGCGGGTAAAGATGTTCAAAAAGATCTTAAAGCCACATTCCAAGGTTTAGACATTGGTGACATCATCGGTGTGACCGGTAAGTTACACCTTTCTGGTAAAGGCGATTTATATGTGAACATGGAGCAGTACCAATTGCTCACTAAAGCATTGCGTCCACTGCCTGAAAAGTTCCACGGTTTATCAGACCAAGAAACGCGTTACCGTCAACGTTACGTTGACTTAATCGTTAACGAAGAGTCACGTAATGCATTTATTATGCGTTCTAAAGTGGTTTCAGCTATCCGTAACTTCATGATCAAAAAAGAGTTCATGGAAGTTGAAACCCCAATGATGCACAGCATTCCTGGTGGCGCTAGCGCGCGTCCTTTTGAAACGCACCACAATGCACTTGATATGGCGATGTACTTGCGTATCGCACCAGAGCTATACCTTAAGCGTCTAGTGGTTGGTGGTTTTGAGCGAGTATTTGAAGTTAACCGTAACTTCCGTAACGAAGGCTTATCGCCTCGTCATAACCCAGAATTCACTATGATGGAATTCTATATGGCGTACGCTGATTACAAAGATCTAATGGATCTTACTGAAGAAATGCTAAGTTCGATCGCTACTGAGCTTTGTGGTTCTACCAAGCTACCATACGGTGAGCATACTGTTGATTTTGGTGGCCCATATGCACGTTTAAGCATGTTAGACGCTATCAAAAAATACAACCCTGACAACGCAACCATTCAGTCTATGACTTACGAAGAAGTTAAAGACGTTGAGTTCATGCGTGACTTGGCTAAGAGCCTTGGCATGACAATCGAGAAGTTCTGGACTTGTGGTCAACTACTTGAAGAAATCTTTGGTGAAACCGCTGAGCCTCAGTTAATGCAACCTACGTTCATTACTGGTTACCCAGCTGACATTTCACCACTTGCACGTCGTAACGACGACAACCATTTCATCACCGACCGTTTCGAGTTCTTCATTGGCGGCCGTGAAGTGGCTAACGGTTTCTCTGAGCTTAACGATGCACAAGATCAAGACAATCGCTTTAAAGCACAAGTTGATGCTAAAGATGCCGGTGACGATGAAGCGATGTTCTACGATGCCGATTATATTCGCGCACTAGAGCACGGTTTACCACCAACTGCAGGTCAAGGTATTGGTATCGATCGTTTAGTGATGTTATTCACTAACACACACACTATTCGTGACGTGATCTTGTTCCCAGCGATGCGCCCACAAGGGTAATTGTTGGTTAAGCCGTTGGCTTAACAATCACGATTTAAAAACCAGCCTACTTGAAAAAGTGGCTGGTTTTTTTGTGGGTGACTTTGCTAGGTTTTATCAATAAAAGTCATTTTATTAGGTTAGTTAATAAGTAGATCAAAGTCGTGGCGCTTCGCCCACACCCGACGAAAGGGAAACAACAGCATTTCCCTTCTCGACATCCCTTGCCGCTCCGACGAAGTGTTGACCCTCATGCTATAGAGCGAATTTGCTATCGCCTCAGATTCGCCATCCATGGCTCAATCTGAGGCTATGTCGGCGTCCTGCCTCCATCACGCAAATTAGCTCAACGCATTCGGACACTTCCAACGGAGATTATTGTGCCTGCAGGTTCGTTTGGCTTAACTAGGTTAAAATTAGAAACAATATAGCTTTTGGTGCTTTTGGTGTTTTTGCTCTTATCTGAATGTTCAATTTGAATTGAGGTAAGCAAAAAAATTACGTGAGTCCAGACATGGATGTCTGGCTAGCTTTCGAGGGGAAGGGACGCCCCATCGAATGCGTTAGTGATTTTTGAAGATTACCGAAGCAGCCTACAAACGAAGTTAAAAGCTGGATGATTCTCCGTTGGAAATTTTGCTGTTTAAATTTCGCCGGAGCGGCGAGGGTGATGCAAGAGGGAGTTGCCGTTCACTCCCTTTTGGTCTGGTGTGGGCGAAGCACCACGACGTTGATTCAACAAATGAAGTTTGGAAATGTGATTGCTACCCTTTGGCAAATTAAGGCTCAATCCATGACATTAATTCAAACGAAGTTTGAAAATACCAACAAGCCGCCCATTATTGGAAGCTTCAGGAATCAGCTAACCCTTTTTTCCATTTGTAACCTAAACGCTTCAGGGTCTTTGTGTAATGCTTCAAAGTAAGCGAGGTATGCTTTGTATTTGGTGGTATTTATCAGCCAATATGCAGTAGTGGGCAGAGCAATAAAGCTTAGATAAAACCACTTAAGCTCATGATCAAAAAATAATAAGCCAAATAAAAAGCATGCCAAGATAATGTATATAATTGCCTTATTAGCTTTAGCTGCTTTCGGGTATCCCCGTGTAATTATGATATTAGTAAAGGTAATACTCAGGCTTAAAATGACCTCAATGGGTATAAGAATCCCCCAAAGTTTTTCTGGAGTAAAGTCTCCGAACAAGTATTCAAGTGAAAAAACAAATATAGCTGCTGCAATACCAGCTCCAATCATCATTAACATGATGACTGTAATTCCTACAGCAAAAATCCACAGGGAAAAATCATGCTCTTCAAAAAAGTTACCGTTCATCGGGACCTAGCTCCTCATATATTCCGATAGCTAAATTCTTTATTGATCCATTTAGAGAACTTCCCGTAAAACTCAAACTTGCTCCAATTGCATCTTTAAGGTTAAGTGAAACTGCATTGATTAAAGCCTGACTACTATAACGTTTAGTTAATTGACCGGAGTTTGTCAGTGACTTCATTACTTGAGCACTAATACCGGGTTGGTTTAACCGCTGAATTTCCATTGTTAAACGCTTTCTTTCAGGCCTGCTTAATCCTTTTAAAATTTCCGTTAAAGATTTAGGCGTCGTGAGTTTGAGTGTTTTTACCATTTTTATTGTGGTAGCACCTGCGGCGGCTGCACCGCCGAGTGAGATAATATCCAATGCAGTATTTGCTGAGTTATACCATTGTTGACCGTCTAACCAATTTAAATTATCAGGTGAATTTATTTCCATGGCAGATCTAGCTACCCCATTTAGACATTGGAGTCCAGAAGCTGTAGCTGCAGCATAACCAAGATAGGTCACCGCAGAACTTGTTCCACCTGTAATTGGAATTGCAGCAGTAGAACCAATGATAACAACCCAGCTTAATACAGCTGCTCCACAACTTAACCCTGTATTAAGTAACTCCCCTGAAAGCTTACTTTCTCTATGTGAATTTTTCAGTTGACTTGCATAATCAGCAGCAGAATAATCTTTGGGTGGCTCACGTAAAATTAATCGGATAGGGTATTTACGGCAAATTGGAACGAAAGGGCGTAATGTCACAATAGTAAATTCATTGTCTATAAACACCACTGCTGCCCCTGTTGTATTCGGGTCAGCATCAAGTGCTTTAAATATCTTGTTGGTATCTAGAGATAACTGCAGACGTGTTTTTAGGTTTTGTTCTTTTTGCTCGTATAAAGGTGAGCGAAATAAAGCATTAGTCATCATCATTCCTTTGATTATTTCCGAACCATCCATTGGTTAGAGACAGATAATATACGCGTGTATTGTTAGGATGTGTAGAGGTAACATACATATTATTGCTGTTAACTGGGTTTATCTAACTGCATCAGAAGGGCTGTCAATGGAAACTAAACCACCGACGGGCTGATACTCTTGCACAATAGGTAAGCTAACTAGCAATGGCCTTTGCTGTAATTGCCATTAGTTTAATATGTTTTATTCGCTATTTATGGATACACGTTATTCACCAGAATAACTAATCCGATAAACCGCATTAGCGGCATCATCAGAAACCAGTAGCGAACCATCTGCCATGGTGAGCACCGCGACAGGTCTGCCCCAACTTTGTTCACCCTGCAGCCAGCCGGTGGCAAACGGTTAGTAATCACTTACTTTATTGCCGTCTAACGTCACTTGCATTATGCGATAGCCGACCTTGCTGCTACGATTCCATGAACCATGCTGGGCAATGAAAATACGGCCTTTATATTCAGCAGGAAACTGCTCGCCTTGGTAAAACTCCATGCCTAACGCTGCCACATGGGCGCCGAGGTTTAACACGGGTGGGGTATTTAACTTGGCTAATTCGTTATTAGAAAATTCAGGATCGGCGATGTCAGCGTTATGCACATAAGGGAAACCAAAGTGCTGGCCAATTTCAGTGACATGATTAAGCTCGTCATCCGGTAAATCATCGCCCATCATGTCGCGGCCATTATCGGTAAACCATAACTCACCGGTTTCAGGGTGAAAGTCAAAACCGACACTGTTACGCACACCTTTGGCGACGATAGTGGTTTGTTTAGTCTCTACATCGAGCTTTAAAATCGATGCAAAAGGCAGTTCGCTTTCGCAGACATTACAGGGCGCACCCACTGGGATATATAATTTGCCATCT
Source organism: Shewanella sp. 10N.286.52.B9 (assembly GCF_002873635.1). Classification (NCBI taxonomy): domain Bacteria; kingdom Pseudomonadati; phylum Pseudomonadota; class Gammaproteobacteria; order Alteromonadales; family Shewanellaceae; genus Shewanella; species Shewanella sp. 10N.286.52.B9. Next base: position 8,143 of record NZ_MCTY01000157.1, on the reverse strand, counting down.
GGGCCAAATTTGATGAACTTCCAGCCGTGATGCGCTTTATTGGGCAACTTATCGTAAACCAGCTCAGGTTTTGGCACATCAGGTAAGTGTTTTTCGATATCACTATAGCGCCAGATTTTATCCACTTCAGCCACATACAAACTGCCATCATGAAAAGCGATGCCTGATGGCATAAATAAGTCCTTGGCTAATACAATTTGTTTGTCAGCTTTCATGTCATTATTGCTATCAATTAGCGCATAGAGGTTGCCCGCGCGGCGGCTACCGACAAACAAGGTGCCGTTATCGCCTAACGCCATTTGACGGGCGTTTTCGACATTATCGGCATACACCTCGATAGTAAAATTGGGTGGTAGCTTAATCTTTTCTATCGGCAGCGCATTTACGCTAAGGGATACCAGCATCGCTGATGATATGGCCGCAGTGTGTTTTAGCTGCTGCCCTAAGAATAGGGGAATGGATTTGATCACAAACATGTCCTTGTTAGTTTTTTATTGATTATGCCGTGGCGACTAATGCTGAGTGGTTATCATACTTGCTAATGCACTTGAGTTGAAACGACAGCTTAACCTCAGTTGGATGTGCTGCTTGTTGGGGCTATTTCCCCGTTTTGCGCGGCAATTTATCATTGTAATTGCCGCTATATTTTTTGCTGTAGCAAAGTCAGCGTTTAAGTTTAGCACCTATCAAAAAAAGCCCTTTTCAGGCACAATAGCGCCAAATTATTGCTATTGATATTAAGGGCTCACAATGACGCAACTGACAATTACTACGCCGGACGATTGGCACTTACATTTCCGTGATGGAGATATGCTAGCTGAAACCGTACCTGCCACTGCGCGTTTATTCCAACGTGCGATTGTGATGCCTAACCTAGTACCGCCTGTTACCGATGCAGCTATGGTGTCAGCTTACCGTGAGCGCATTTTAGCTGCGCGCCCGCAAGGTAGCTCGTTCGAGCCATTAATGACGCTATTTTTGACCAACAATACCACTGCGCAAGACATCATTGATGCCAAAACGGCAGGCGTTGTTGCAGCAAAATTATACCCAGCAGGAGCCACCACTAACTCTGATGCTGCAGTTAAAGCATTAGATGCATTATTTCCAATCTTTGAAGTGATGGCAGAGCAAGGCATGTTATTGCTGGTGCATGGTGAAGTGACTGAATCGCACATTGATATTTTTGATCGCGAAAAAGAGTTTATCGATCGCTATATGGCGCGCATTGTTGAAGCCATGCCAACGCTTAAAATCGTGTTTGAACATATCACCACTAAAGATGCTGCTGAGTTTGTGGCATCAGCGCCAAGCAATATTGCAGCAACGATTACCCCGCAGCATTTATTGTTAAACCGTAATGACTTATTGGTTGGCGGCGTACGTCCACATAACTTTTGCTTACCGGTGCTGAAGCGCAATATTCATCAGCAAGCATTGCAAGCGGCTGTGGCAACGGGTTCAAGTAAGTTCTTTTTAGGCACAGATTCAGCGCCCCATGAAAAACACCGTAAAGAGTCAGCCTGTGGCTGTGCGGGTTGTTACAGCGCATGGTCTGCATTAGAGCTTTACGCCCAAGTATTTGATGACTTAGGTGCGTTAGATAAGTTAGAAGGCTTTGCCAGCTTACATGGTGCAGACTTTTATGGCCTGCCGCGCAATACAGGTACAGTGACTTTAGTTAAAGAAGAGTGGGTTGTTCCTGAGCAAATCATCTTGCCAAATCAGAACCCAATCGTGCCTTTCTTTGCCGGTGAAACGGTTAACTGGAAAGTGAAAACAGCTTAATGCTTTTTTTCTTGTCCAATAAAAAAACCAGCAGAGATGCTGGTTTTTTTGTGTCTGCATTAAATTGTGACTATTAAATTATGTCGGAGTGAAGTAGTTATAAAAGGTGTTATTGTTGTTTTTTAACAATAGTTTACACTCTTTTTGATAATTGCTAAGGCACTAAATATAAGGAGAATATGCGGTTAACATTGTGATTTTAATAGTAACTGCAGCACCAGATGTCGTAGCAAAAATATTAATTAAAAATAGAGAAACTTATTCCAATGAAAATACCATTTAACTTCAAATCCTCTTTAGTGTTTGTCTCACTATTTTTTTTCGCTCAAAGTATAGCGGCTGAAAAACCGCCATGGGATTATGACAATAATATATATCTAGAGCTGTTACAAAACAGTGATGATGAGATGCTACTTAATAAAAGCACCCAATTCGATGTATGTGGAACGATGGCTCGAAATACTGATCAAATGGCTGTAGGGGTTCAAATAAATAAAGAAAGACCTGAATTTATCCGAAATATCATCCTTGATTTTCATCCCATGGATAATGGTGATTTTAGAGATGTGATTAATCAAAAGATAATGGATATGGCGTTTGAAATGGCAGATTTAGCTGACGGTGATAAAAGCAGTGATGATTCTGTTGTGGCCCATGCTGCCTGGGATTGGTGCATCGCCCAAGAACCTGAACATTTTGCTGTGTATTAATAAGTATCTTAATTGTTTATATAGAGGGATTATATTCAGTGATTAAGGTGTCTTATTGCTGACTTTGCATCTTGAAGTATCATGGATATATATAGCATCACAATTCTCCTTTAAATTGTAAATAAAGCTTAAAGTAAACACTAAATAATAAATATAATCATCGAGATACACTCGATTTTATTTAACCACAAGGATGTAATAATGTTTTCAACGATTTTAAGAGGGATAATCTTTTTTATCAGCTCTTTGGCTATTTTGGGTGCCCAACAAGCCTATGCTTCTAAAGAAGATCACCCTGCAGTGTCACGATTTGAAGGCGCAACGATCAAGAATACTGGGGTTATTCATTACCAAAAAATATTAGTCCCCGTCAATGTAGTGCCTGGCACCGAAGATACTGAGTTGATTGAAGTCATTGGCAAGATAACCGCTCATGGCTATAGGCTGGAAGGAAATAAATCACCCCTTGAAGTTGGCCTAAACTATAAGCAAGTGATCGAAAAGTTAGGCGCTGAATTATTGATTGATTGTGTTGATAAACTCTGCGGTTATCAACCATTGGATTTTTATTGGCAGAGTTGGGCTAATTACAATAGTTTAATTGCAGATGATAATGATGATGAGACTCGATTTTTAGTGGCTAAGCGAGCCACTGATAAAGGTGATATTTATTATCAATGGATTATTACTAATGTCTACGACGGGATAATCGGTATTGAGCAGACAATCATTGAGCCTGAAGCATTACTGTTAGACCAAGTGACAGTCAACAGCAATATAACAATTTCAGCAGTTCAAACTCCTTTACGTGCGGAGAAAGAGGATATTGATGGCAGTCAAGACCATCCTGTAATAAGCCGTTATCAAGGGGCTTATATTACTGACTATCGACAACGTGAATTTGAAAAAGTGTTTATCCCAACAGGGGTGGCAGTTAACCAAGTTGCCCCAGTTATTACCGTTGAAGGCAAAGGCACAACCATCGGTTATAACTTAAGTAATAGCCAGTCAACACTGCAGATTTATCAAAACTATTTATCGGCGCTAAAAGCGGCTGACTTTGAAATTTTATACACCTGCAACTTGGCAGCTTGTGGTAATGCGTTACTTGATGACTTATATAGCTCAGAGGCTAATCAATACCGTTTTAATCCTGTAGAAACAAATAATGATTCTGATAGTGACTTTAGGTTTATTAGCGCCAAGTTAGCCACTTCGAGTAATCCCATCTTCTTATTGGTGGCTATAGAAGGTGCGCTAACCAGTAATGGTATTAATAAAATTGTCGTCGATATTGTTGAAAAAAGTGAGATGAATACGGCTAAAGTGACCATAGATCCAGAGTATTTGAATGACGAAATCACACAAAAAGGTCGAGTGGTATTACATGGGCTTAATTTTGACTTTAATCAGGCGAAGTTGCTGGCTTCATCTAAAGCCTCACTAACGGCCATTACCCAGTATTTAGCACAACACCCACAGCAACGTTTCTATGTGGTTGGTCATACCGATAATGTGGGTAGTTACGAGATTAATACTCAATTATCCAAAGCGCGAGCTCAAACCGTTATCGAAGAATTAATCAAGTTGAAGGTCGACAAATCAAGGCTTACTCCGATTGGTATAGGCCCTGTATCACCGAAAATAGCCAACAGCAGTGACGCTAATAAAGCTGAAAATAGACGAGTTGAGCTAGTGCTTCAATAAATGAGGCGATAAAGTTTGTTTGCGTATTAAATAAAAAACCAGCAGAGATGCTGGTTTTTTGTGTCTGTAATCCTGCGATTTAATATATACCCATGATACTTCAAAATGCAAAGTCAGCAAGGCAAATAGTGCCAAGATGCTAGGCATAAAATTGAAGTATAGTTTTCTACATCGATATTTTATAACAACGCAGATTGGTGCTATTTGACTTGCCCTACGGGGCGCAAGCTCGAAAACCACTGCTACGTTGTAAGCTTTGAAAAGTGAATAACAATTACCTCAGCTTACGCCTTGCATTGTTATCCGAGCTTGTGCCTGACAAAGCATCTTGAGGTAACATGGGTATAGAGCTTATTTACTATCTGATCTCAGCACCAGCTCGACTCGGCGATTTTGTGTTTTACCAGCATCATTCATATTGCTAGCAACAGGCGCATATTCACCAAGCCCTGCTGATTCAACTTGCGAAGGCTTAATATTAAAGTTGTTTATTAATGTATTCCTAACCGCTTTGGCGCGTTTTTCTGACAGCGCTTTATTATAACTTTGCCCGCCTTGATCGTCAGTGTGGCCAACAACATAGAAACCTTGTTTAGGGTGATTTGTAAGATACTCTGCAACCACTTTTACAACCTCCATTGCCTCTGGCATCAGCTTGTCACTGTCGAATTCAAACAATAGGCCATCAAGCGCAACATGGCCTGTTTGCGCTATTTTGTCTGTTAGGCCATCTAAATCAATGGTTAAGCGTTCAGTGTTTAATGTATTTTCTTCAATGATCCGTAATTCGCTCGAAAGGCCCTTAATAAAACCAATTACGTACGTCATCACATACACATTGCCTGTTGGTTTTTTTAGTGAATAGAGGCGATAGAATTGGCTTTCTGTGGTGCCGTTTGTGGCGAGTGCATTGAAGTGTCTTTGGAACTTGCTATCGGTTCCACATTCTTTTGCAATACAGCTAAAAGTCTCGATAAACCCTAGCTTGTTAAGTGCAGCTTGATAGTTTGCATCCACTTCGTATTCTGAATAGCTACGAGGTAATCGATAAGCAATATCGGTAATTTTCCCTTCAATGACTTCTGTGGTGAATTTCTTTCCGACTTTTTTAGAAGCGACAGTGGTTTGGCCAAATTGAAAGGTTTTATAGTCTTGAATGTAAGCCCCAGGAATTCGAGTGAGCATAGGATGATCACTTGCGCCTCTTTCATCCTTGCTACTGTTATCCTTTACGGTAATTTCGCTCACTTCAGCTTTTAGATAGTCTTTATCAATAGCAATTATATCTAAGGGCTCATCAATAACTTCAATGATATCTAATTGAATATTAGTGGCTTTTTTCCTGTCACTGATGTATATCGATACGTACACATCACGGCTTTCAAGTGTTATTTTTGTGGTGGTTAAGGCAGGGTTACGACCACCGACATTGTCAATTGGCTTAATAAAGTTCTTAAGTTTCGACTCTTTGCCACAGGCGTTATTAATGCAGCTAAAAATGATCTCACCACCTAAGCCCTTAATTTGTTCAAGATAATTATTGTGTAAATTATGAGATGTAAATTTCGGGTCTAAGCGATAATTAATTCGTGTCAATCTGCCTTCTACTGGTAAAGCGTTAATCGACTTCACCGTTTGATTAATCAACGAATAAGGACTGTAGTTACGGACTAAACTTTCCGTTTTTTTTACCTCTTCAGGTGGATTAAATAGTGGCGCTTTAATTTTTGCTAATAAAGGATTGGAGACAGATAGCATGACCACAAAAAGTGTCATAGGGAAGGTTTTTACAGCTAATTTTGTGACTTGAGAAGAAAGGAAAATCATGTTTATCGTCCATTGAAATAACGCCCACTTCATGCGGGCGTTTGTTAAAGGATTATGGTTGTGTGCTCATTAATCCTAAAAGATGTTGATATAAAGCGTCGGTAAATTCATATGTTTCCTCATCATAGGTGACGATTAACGGAGCATTTAAAGACTCTTCAGAAGTCGCTGGATAAAAACTCACTTCAATAGCAAGCTGCTCCTCAGCGGTGTTTTCTAATAGATAATATGTACTTTCCATAATAGCCGGAGCGCCAACTACAAGTGGTACTTTAACGACTTCAATCATATCTTTATCATTTGGACTAGTGATTATTTTCCATTGATAAGATGCAGTTAATTCACCTTGATAATCTTTAGTCGTAAAGGTTTTATTTTCATTATCTATATCTGTTAAATCAGGGTATTCAGAGCTGAAAAAAGCCATCACGATATCGGTAGTACTGATATCGTCTGTAGAACTGTATTCAGGCATAGCAAAACTTTGATCATTTCCGTCAGTGCGGCGACAAATAACATCTTCAGTTTGTTCCATCTTTACTCTGTATAAAGTTTCTGGCCACGTCAGCTGATTTAGTGTCAATGCACTGGCTGTTGTGTCTAAAACATTGTCCCACTCATTATCAGCGGTAAAATACTTACTAAAGTGGAAGTTAATTGGTGTAGTCGTTCCTGAGTAATGGAGAACATATTGATTGCCGTCGGCATAAGGAGTCGGTCGTTCATACCCTTCAGGTATTTCATCAGGCTCAAGCCAAGTGTTAACTTCATTATTCCAACATTTAGTGGTTATTTCATTACCTGAATCGGATGAAAAGGAAAACTCAAAGCCTGAAACTTGATCATTCATTACAAACCCAGCAAGTCTTTTATCAAGGCTTTTATTGAGCAAACTGAAACTTGAAAAATCAACATTAGATTGAAGCGAGAATGTATGTTTAAAACCTGATTCGTTCAGTAGATTGTCTAGCACAATATCCCAATCCACTTGGCCCATAATGCGCTTATCAATAGGAGTGTCAGTATAACCTAGGTATATAGCGGCATTACTAATAATAATTCTTGCAGCAAGAGGATCTAACGCAATGAATTCTTCTAAAGTTAAGTTGCTCTCTTGAAGCATTAATTGAAGGTCGGAATAACTAATTCCTAAAATATTTTCTAGTGCTAATAACTCTGGCACTTGTCCTGCAATCACTTCGTCCAAGTAACGATGAAACGCATCAGCAGCTAAAAAATCATCAGACTGAGAATTAGCTACTGTCACCTGATATGGGTTTAATGCATCTTGTTTATATACCGCAGCAAGTAAAACACTGAGCTCACTCATTAGGGAGTTGATTTTACTTTCTGCTAAGCCTAAATCAGTCATTTCTAACATTCTAGAGAATTGAATATTAGTTAATGAATTAATGGCCCCGCTGTGTTCAGGCAAAGCGATTAATTGACCTTGGCCATCTGGAGAAATAACACGATTGATATTTTGAACTTCAATAGCATTCTTAAAATTCAGTTTAATCGCTTGTGCTGGGTTATTACTATTTGGAGCGGCTATCCAATCTGCTAATAGATAGTATTCTGGGCTTTCCTCTTCACTTGTCCAATCGACTTGGTAATTACCATCGACATCCGTTGTTGTGATGGGTTCATTACTATCACATGTTCGATTCAAATTTAAATCTACACAGATGTCTGCACCAGCTAATGCACCTTGAAATACTGCCAAACCAGTCACTTGGTGGTCGTATTCTGTAACTTCAGGAGGTGTGGTGGTATCTGGTGGCGTTGAAGTATCAGGAGGAGTCACTTCAGGTGTAGTGGGTTCAGGGCTATCAGAATCTGATGAACCACAACCCAATAATAATGAAGCAGTAACTAAAACAGAAATAATACTTTTTGAATGCATTTTGTGTCCTTACAAAGCATTGAGGTTAACTGAGTGGGCATTTAAACATAATTATCCATAAATAAACTAGCCTAAATAAAGATAAAAGTATCACTGTAAAATTTTAATAGATTCAACGTGAAACGACCTAATTATAAAGGATGTATCACTTTATAAAATACATCCTTAATGATAATTGTTTTTATTGAGACTGTAACTAATTTTG
>NZ_MCTY01000156.1:33140-34030 GCF_002873635.1 Shewanella sp. 10N.286.52.B9 | reverse complement strand
ACTGGCACTGGCACTGGCACGAATGAAACCCCAATAGAAATAGCAAGTCAACAATCAGCACCACAATTAAAAGAAGATAATGCAGTGAATACTGCGAGTGGCGTAATGCAAGCTACAGGCACTGATGCTAACCAAGTGTTGTGGAGTACAGACAATGCTCAAGGTAAATATGGTGAGTTAACGTTAAACCAGTTAACTGGCGAATGGCATTACCAACTTGATAATAATAACCAGCAAACAAATGCATTATCTGAAGGGACTCATCAAACAGAACAATTTGTCATTTCGGCAACGGACAGCCAAGGCAATAAAGTGAGCTCGGTCATTGCTGTAGAGGTTGAAGGTAGTAACGATTTACCGCAAATTTCAGGTATACATCATGCTAGTCTCAATGAGTTAGGTTCAATTGATACCGTTTCAGGCAACCTCATAGCTACCGACCCAGATAATGGCGATAGCATCACTTGGTCGGCCTCAAATGGAATAGGTCAATTTGGCCAGCTCGTCATTGATTCAAAATCTGGAGAATGGCAATACGTTCTAGATAATCATTCAGCAACGACTTTAGCCCTACATCAGGGAGAAGTAGCAGTTGAAACTTTCACAGTCACAGCAACTGATAGCTCAGGCACCCCAGTATCCAAACAAGTTACCATTAGTATTAACGGTAGCAATGAAACCGCTCAAATTGGTGGCGTTTCATCGGCTAATCTAACCGAAGATAAAGACGTCCATCAAGGACAACTGCATGTCGATGGCGCCCTCACCGTAACCGATGTAGATTCAGGACAAAACCAATTCCAGGCCACAGTGCAACAAGGTCAATTTGGTACTCTGAGTATCAATAGTTTAGGCCATTGGACTTACACCGCTGATAACTCGCAGCCGAC